>QMLK01000168.1 GCA_003646705.1 Deltaproteobacteria bacterium
GACGCCTCCACCACCTGGGCTGAGATAGACACCGGAGGCGACTCCAACGACATCTCCAACGGGGACACCATCACCATCATCGGTACCAAGCACGACGGCACTGAGGTCCAAGCCACCTACACCATCACCGACAAGACCACCGACACGGTGCAGGGCTTGCTCGATGCCATAGAGACCGCCTTCGGGGACGAGGTGACGGCCTCGGTGACCTCCAACGGCAAGATCCAGGTGACCGACAACACCACTGGGGACAGCCTCCTGAGTCTAACCCTTGTGGCCAACAACGAAGGCGGTGGGAGTCTCGACTTCGGCGAGGTCGAAGTGACCACCAGGGGCTACTCCATGGAGGTATCGGCGGGGACCGATGCCCTGCTCAGGATCGATGGCACACTGCTTCAGCGTTCTACGAACACCGTCGACGACGCCATCCCGGGGATTACCCTGAACCTCAAAAGGGCCGAGACGGGCACTACCGTGACCCTCACGATCTCCAGGGATCTGGAGGGGATAAGGGAGGAGATTCAGGACTTCGTCGAAAAGTACAACGATGTGATCACCTTCATCAACGAGCAGTTCACCTACGACGAAGACGAGGAGGAGGGCGGGGTGCTCATGGGATCGGGCACCCTGCTCTCCGTCCAGTCGCGGCTCCGATCCATCATCTCGAGCACCATCACCGGGCTCGAGGAGGGCATGAATGCCCTGACCTTCATCGGGATCAGCTCCGACAGAAATGGCCTCCTCTCCATCGACATCGACGACCTCAACGACGCCTTAGAGGACGATCCCGAGGCCGTTTGGAAGATCTTTGGCGCCTCCTACACCAGGACCACTACAGACCTGCAGTACATCTACCACAGCACCGACACCCAGGCCGGAACCTACACGGTGACGATCACTCAGGTCGCTTCCCAGGCCACGGTCACCGGCACCGTGGATCTGAGCGGGGGGATAGCCGGAGATGAGACGATAACGGTGACCGAGCTCGGCACAAGCAAGCAGGCGGTGGTCTCCCTGAGCGCAGGCCAGACCATCGGGGACATCGTGAACGCCTTGAACTCCGAGTTCTCCGAACAGGAGATGAGGATAAGGGCCGAGAACTCCGGCGGCTACCTCAAACTGATACACCTCGATTACGGCTCAAGCTACGGCTTCACCGTCAGTCAAAGCGCCAACTACACGGGCATCACCGACGGGACCTATCAGGGGGTGGATGTAGCCGGGACCATCGGGGGGGAGGCCGCCGAAGGCGATGGCCAGTACCTAACTGGGTCCGCGGGGGCGGTCGAGGGGTTGGTCATCAAGTACACCGGTACAGCTACAGGCGATGTGGGCTCCCTCACCCTCACCTTCGGGGTGGCAGAGCAGCTCTACCGGGCCCTCGATGCGATAACTGACCCCTATGAGGGTTTGATAAAGGTCAGGACCGACGGGCTCCAAAACCGGATCGAAGACATAGAGGAACAGATCGACGCCATGGAGGAACGGCTGGAGAAGGAGAGAGAGGTCCTGACGCGGCAGTTCATCGCCATGGAAAACGCCTTGGCCCAGCTCAGGACCCTCAGTTCCTGGCTGTCTCAACAAATCGCGGCGAACTTCCGATAAGTAATGCAGGAGGGCAAGGAGATGCAACCCAACGCCTATCAGGCCTATCAGGAGAACCAGGTGAAGACGGCAGATCGTCCCCGACTCGTGGTGATGCTCTATGAGGAAGCCATCCGCTACCTAAAGGAGGCCGTACAGGCCTTCAAGGAGGGAGACCACGAACGCAAGGGCGAACGGCTCGTCTTCGGGATGGAGGTGATATCGGAGCTCCTCGCGTCCCTGGATACGGAGGCCGGAGGGGAGATAGCCAAGAACCTCAAGGGGCTCTACACCTACATGCTCCAGAGACTCGTGTTGGCCGACGCCGAAGGGGATCCTGAGAAGGTGCAGGAGGTCATCTCCCTGTTGCAGGAGCTCCTTGAGGCCTGGAAGGAAGTCTCCCATCGGAGATGAGGACCGAGGCGGAGAGGTTGTTTGAGGGTCTCCTCGAGCTCCTGCAGCAGGAGGAGGCCCTAGTAGAGGAGAGGGATTACGAGGGAATGGAAAGGCTGTTACCCCTCCTGCGGGAACGGATCGAGCTCTTAGTGAAAGGCCGAGGGGACGGCCTTTCAGGGGTCGAAAGGGAGAGGATAGAGGAGATGGTGGCTGTCCTCGAGCGCTGCAGAAGGTCCCTTGAGGGGAGATGCCAAGAGGTCAAGGGGCGTCTAAAGGACCTCTGTGAGGGGATGAGGGGGTTGAAGGGTTATGTCCAGACCAAAGGACCCCTTCCCCGCTTTGTAGACAGGTGGGTGAGATGATGTTCCCGGTTTTTTACGTGCAGAACATATTGCATACCTATCAGAGGCAGTTGAAGACGGAGCCCAAACCCGCCCGCGTGGTGGAGGAACGGAGGGCTCCCCCTCATAAGATCAGGGACCGGGTCTCCATTTCCGAGGAGGCCAGGAGGAAGCAGATCTTGAGCCGCATAGCCTCTGAGGTGGTGGAAGAGGTAACGAAGTAGGTCTGATTCGGAAGGGAAGGAGTCCGATGTCCTGGAGATATCACGGTCCCTCGCTGCCTCTGAAGGGCAGGGGGGTGAAAAGGTACCTTTATTACCGGCTGAGGGGACCTCAGCAGAGGTCCCTTCCTCTCTCCCTCGACCCCTCCTTGGAGAGGGATGTGCTGCTTGAGAGGATCGTAAGGGACGCCTGCAAGCTCACCAAAGCCCGCATAGGCTGCCTCTTCCTTTACAACCCGCGCGTAGGGGAGCTGAAGTTGGGGGCCATGGTAGGGAACGGCCCCGGGATGCCCCCTTTTTTCGAGAAGGTGGCCCTAGAGGTGATCTCTCAAGGGGAAGGTAGACTATCGAGCTTGGACGGCCGCCCCCCCTGGCGGTCCCTCATAGCGGTCCCCCTCACCATCAAGGGGCAACCCTTCGGGGTGATCTGCGTGGCTGAGAGACGGGACGGTAAGGCCTTCTCACCTTGGGATCTCCTCCGCCTCGAGGGCTTCTCCCTCTGGGCCTGTCTCTGTGTGGAGAACAACGCCCTTTACGACACCATCTACCGCAACATCATGGATACCTTCCAGTCCTTGGTCATGACGCTGGAGGCCAAGGACCCTTACACCAAGGAGCACTCCCAGAGGGCCACGCAGATCGCCTTGGATATAGCCGAGGTCATGGGGGCCACCGAGGCGGAGAGGGAGTCCCTCAGGTTGGCTGGGTGGCTCCACGACATCGGAAAGATCGGCATTCAGGACTCCATCCTTTCCAAGCCTGGTCCCCTAACCCCTGAGGAGTACGAGGTCATAAAGGCCCACCCCTTGATAGGGGAGAAGATCCTCGAGCCCTTGGGGCTGCTCCCCATAGAGCGGAAGATCATCCGCAACCACCACGAGAGATGGGACGGCAAGGGTTATCCCGACGGCCTCAACGGCCCCGAGATACCAGCCCTCGTGAGGATCTTCACCGTGGCCGATGCCTTCGAGGCCATGACCTCGACCCGCCCTTACCGGAGGGCCAAGACCCTCGAGGAGTCGCTGGAGGAACTCGACGCCCTGAGCTGGGTCCAGTTCGACGGCGAGGTGGTCAAGGCCTTGAAGGAGGTTCTGCGGAGGAAAAGA
>QMLK01000169.1 GCA_003646705.1 Deltaproteobacteria bacterium
CTCCTTGACCTTCAGGAATTCTTCGATCTCCTCCCCTTTGAGGGGCTTAGCCCTCCAGGAGCGGGCGTTCTTGGTGAAGATCTGGATGGTGTCACAACCCAGGGCCTTTCCCCTCTCGAGGGCCCTCCAGATCCCCCCACCGATGGACATGTGGGCCCCAAGCCTCCTCATCTCAGCCCTTCCATGACCTCCTTCAGCACCCCCTCGACGGTGGAGCGGATCTCTTGGAGCCTCGACGGGGAGGAGGCCTCGAAGCGCAAGACCAGCACGGGCTGGGTGTTGGAGGCCCTCACCAGGCCCCATCCGTCGGGGAACTTCACCCTGACGCCGTCCACGTCTATGATCTCGTATTGCTCCTTGAGCCTCTCCTTTACCCGATCCACCACGTGGAACTTGACCTCATCCGGGCATTCCATCCTGATCTCGGGGGTGACGTAGGTGCGTGGGACCCCCTCCAGGAGCTCCGAGACCCGCTTCCCGGTCTTTCCCATGATCTCCAAGAGGCGACAGGAGGCGTAGATGGCGTCGTCGTAGCCGAAGTAGCGGTCGGCGAAGAACATGTGGCCCGACATCTCCCCGGCCAGCAGCGCCCCCTCCTTCCGCATCTTGTCCTTTATCAAGGAATGGCCCGTCTTCCACATGATGGCCCTGCCGCCCAACCGTTCTATCTCGTCGTACAGCACCTGGGAGCACTTCACCTCCGCGATGAAGGTACCTCCACCCCGTTCCGAGATGATGTCCCTGGCGAAGATGATCATGAGCCTGTCGCCCCAGATGATCTCCCCCCGCTCGTCTATCACCCCGATACGGTCGCCATCGCCGTCATAGCCGATGCCGACATCAGCGCCCGTCTCCCGGACCTTGGCGATGAGGTCCTGAAGATAGGCCTCCACCGTAGGGTCGGGGTGGTGATGGGGGAAGTGGCCATCCATCTCGCAGTAAAGCTCTACCACCTCACAGCCCAGTTCCCTCATGATGGGAGCAGCCACCACCCCTGCTGTGCCGTTCCCAGCGTCTATCACCACGCGGAGCCTTCGGCCAACTCGGATCTGCTCCAGGACGAAGCGGCGGTAGTCCACGACGAT
Source organism: Deltaproteobacteria bacterium (assembly GCA_003646705.1). GTDB lineage: Bacteria > Desulfobacterota > B13-G15 > B13-G15 > B13-G15 > B13-G15. The sequence continues at coordinate 1,086 of QMLK01000169.1, forward strand.
GTCGTACTCCGAAAGCCTGCCCTCCCCCTTGGCGTAATCGCCCCTTTCGGCTATCTCCCTCACCTTCTGGATCTCCGGGCCGTAGATGGCGTCTTTGCCTACGCATACCTTGAAGCCGTTGAACTCAGGCGGGTTGTGGCTCCCGGTGATCATCACGCCGCCCTCTGTCCCGAGCTTCACGATGGAGAAGTAGAGCAAAGGGGTGGGGCAGATGCCCAAATCGATCACCTCCATCCCACACGCCAGTAGCCCCTCGAGCAACGCGTCGTGAAAGGGCTCAGAGCTCAGTCGACAATCCCTCCCCAGGGTGATCCTCCTCAGCCCCCTTCGGGCGTAGTAGGTACCTATGGCCAGGCCCAACTCCTTGACCGTCTCCTCCGTCAGGTCTTCCCCGACGATCCCTCTGATGTCGTACTCCCGGAAGATCCTCGGGTTCATCTCCATGGACCACCTCCTGGCAATCCTAATAATGGGGGAGGTCTTCCTTCGTAAAGGCGGTGAGCTCCCGAAGGTTGGAGGCGAGGGTGCAGAGGAAGCTCTCCAGGGAGTCTCCACAACCGGATGGAGACCCTTTGTACTTGTCCCTGGCATAGCCCTCCAGGATCTGGAGCAGAACCTTGGCCTCCTCCAGGCTCAGCTCTATCACCACGGGGAAGAGTTTCCCCTCCCCTTCATAGATCACGTTCATCGGGCTCCTCCCTCATCCTTCTTATTCGGATCTCCTTCAAGGTCTCTTCAAACCGCCTCCTGACGAGGCGTTCGGGGAACTTCTCGTGTTCGATGTAGGGCAGGGCGTTCTCTTCAAAGTAGGCCAGCAGATCCCCCTTCACCTGTTCCACCTCCCCCTCGGGGACCCCCATCTTGGTCAGCTCCCTCCGATACTGGACCTTCTCCCCCAGTTCCTTGAGGGCCTCCTCCGCCAGGGGATCCTCCAGCAGCCCTTCAAGGTAGAGGTGCTCCACCTCCACCTCCCCCCTGACCACCACCCTGACGTTCCAATACCCTCCGTAGTAATCCCGGCTCTCGTCTAAGGCCTCCAACTCCAGCCCGTTCCTCAGGACCCAACGACGGATCACAGTGGTCATCCTTCGAGGTCCAAGATCATGGCCAACTCGTCGCAGTTGGGGAACTTGACACAGCGGAGGCAATCCCCCCAGATCTTTTGGGGTAGAGATGCCTTGTCCACCTGGCGGAAGCCGAACTTCTCGAAGTAATCGGGGATGTAGGTCAGCAGGAAGACCCTCCTCACCTCCAGCTGTCGGGCCTCCTCAAGGCATGCCTCTACTAATCCCCTCCCGACGCCCTTCCCCCTGGCCTCCTCGGACACCGCCAAGGACCTTATCTCCGCCAGGTCCTCCCAGCAGATATGCAGCGCACAGACCCCGAGGACCCTCCCTCCGTCCACGAAGAGGAAGAAATCCCTGAGGTTGTCGTAGATCTCCCCCAAAGGACGGGAGAGCAGAAGCCCCTCTTTCGCATAGGTGTTTATCAGGCGCTGGATGGCCCGCGCCTCCCCGACCTTCGCCTTCCTGATCACCGCCTCTCTCCTGCCCCTTTGAGCATCTGCTCCACATGTTTCAGAGTCGCCTCGGTCACCTTCGTGCCGGCGAACATACGGGCGATCTCCCTCTTGCGCTCCTCCCCCTGCAAGGGTTCAACAGCCGTCACGGTCCTCCCCTCTCTTACGAACTTCCTGACCCTCAGGTGCTGATGGGCCTGGGAGGCGATCTGGGGCAGGTGGGTCACACAGATGACCTGATGGAAGTGGGCCAACTCCCTCAGTCTCTGCCCCACCGTCTCCGCTGCCACGCCTCCGATGCCGGCGTCGATCTCGTCGAAGACGAGGGTCTGGCCCTCCCGCTGACGGCTCGAGACCCCCTTCAGGGCGAGCATCACCCGCGAGAGCTCACCCCCTGAGGCTATGGAGGCCAAAGGCTTGGGCTCCTCCCCTGGGTTGGCCGAAAAGAGGAACTCCCCCTCCTCGGCCCCTCGCGGTCCCAGGGAGATGTCCCCCACCTGAAGGGCCTCCTTGCCCACGGGCTTCAAGGCCACGATGAAGCGCGCCTCCGGCATCCCAAGCCCCTTGAGCTCCTCCTCCATGGCCCTTTGAAGGGCCTCGGCTGCCTCAGCGCGCCCCTCCGAAAGCCGGGTGGCCAACTCGCGGAGCTCTCCCTCCACCTCTCGGAGCCGCTTCCTCCCCTCCGAGATCGCGCCTCCTAAGTCTTCGGCTGAACGGAGCTCCGCCTTGAGTCCCTTCAGCACCTCAAGGAGCCCCTCCACATCCTTCGTCCCGTACTTCCGCTTCAGCCGTCCGATCAGGGCAAGCCTCGCCTCCATCTCCTCCAATCTGCCGGGGTCATGGTCAAGCCTTGAGGCATAGCCCTTCATGTCGCGGCAGAGCTCCTCCAGGAGGAGGCGGACCTCCTCAAGGCTTGACCTCCAGCGGGAGAAGGCTTCATCCAAGGAGGCAATCCGGCCCAGGGCCGCGACGGCGCCAGCCAGCCCCTCGATGATGGACCCCTCCCCTGAGTAGAGGCTTGCCTCGACTCCCTC
>QMLK01000170.1 GCA_003646705.1 Deltaproteobacteria bacterium
CTATCAGTTCGAGGGGGCTGAGGCCTCCTTCGAGCTCCTGATAAAGAAGGAGCTCGGGATGCACAAGAGGTTCTTCGACCTGCTGGGCTTCCGCGTCATCGTCTCCAAGAGGGGTGGCGACGGTCAGCCGCTGTCGGAGGCCACCATCATGGTGAGGGTAGGGGATCGGGTGGAGCACACAGCGGCCTTGGGCAACGGCCCCGTCAACGCCCTGGACAACGCCCTGAGGAAGGCCCTTGAGAAGTTCTACCCTGAGCTGAAGGAAGTGGAGTTGATAGACTACAAGGTGAGGGTCCTGTCGACGCGCGAGGGCACCGGTGCCACCACCCGGGTGTTGATAGAGTCCTGGGACGGCAGGGAGAGCTGGGGGACGGTCGGGGTATCCGAGAACATCATAGAGGCCAGTTGGGAGGCGCTGCTCGACAGCATCGATTACAAACTCCTCAAGGAGGAGGAAAGGGGGCATAGGTGATGCGTTCGGACGTCATGAAGAAGGGCAAGGAGAGGGCTCCCCATCGGTCCCTCTTCAAGGCCATGGGCTACACCGATGAGGAGCTCTCCAGGCCCATCATCGGGGTGGCCAACTCCGCCAATGAGCTCATCCCCGGCCACGTACATCTGCACCGCATCGCCCAGGCCGTGAAGGAGGGCATCAGGATGGCCGGCGGGACCCCCATGGAGTTCTTCACCATAGGGATCTGCGACGGCATCGCCATGGGTCACCAGGGGATGAAGTACTCCCTCGGCTCCAGGGAGCTGATCGCCGACAGCGTCGAGGTGATGGCCATGGCCTATCCCTTCGACGGCCTGGTGCTGATCCCCAACTGCGACAAGATCATCCCCGGCATGATGATGGCCATGGCCAGGTTGGACATCCCTTCCCTGCTGGTCAGCGGTGGGCCGATGCTCACCGGTGACTTCCACGGTCAGGAGGTGGACCTGATAACGGTCTTCGAGGCCATCGGCCGGGTGGCATCGGGCGAGATGTCCGAGGAGGAGTTGAGGGAGCTCGAGGGTTGTGCCTGCCCCGGGCCGGGCTCCTGTTCCGGGATGTTCACCGCCAACTCCATGAACTGCCTCTCCGAGGCCCTCGGGATAGCCCTGCCGGGCAACGGCACCATCCCCGCTGTGGATGCCGCGAGGCTGCGGCTGGCCAAGGAGGCGGGGATGCGGGTGGTGGAGTTGGTGAGAGGGGGGCTCAAGCCTTCGGATATCCTCACCAGGGAGGCCTTCGAGAACGCCATCGCAGTGGACATGGCCTTTGGGGGCTCCTCCAACACGGCCCTTCATCTGCCCGCTATAGCCCACGAGGCCGGCGTCGAGCTGCGCCTTGAGGACTTCAACCGTATAAGCGATCGCACCCCTCACCTATGCGACCTCTCCCCGGCGGGTCCCCATCACCTTCAGGACCTGCACCGTGCAGGGGGCATCCGGGCCCTGATGGGGGAGCTCGCCAAAGGGGGATTGCTCCACACCGAGGCCCTGACCGTGACGGGGAAGAGGCTCGGGGAGGTGATCGAAGGGGCCCAGGTCCTGGATCGGGAGGTGATAAGGCCCCTGGAGGAGCCCTACCATCGGACGGGGGGGCTTGTGGCGCTGTTCGGGAACCTCGCCCCCCAAGGGGCGGTGGTCAAGGCCTCGGCGGTGGCCCCGGAGATGCTTCGGCATGAGGGGCCCGCTCGGGTCTTCGACTCCGAGGAGGAGGCCCTGGATGCCATCCTCTCCAGGCGGATCTCCCCTGGGGAGGTGATCGTCATCCGCTACGAGGGGCCCAGGGGCGGTCCGGGCATGAGGGAGATGCTCGCCCCCACCTCGGCCATCGTGGGGGTGGGGATGGACAAGGAGGTCTCGTTGCTGACCGATGGCCGCTTCTCAGGCGGTACCCGTGGTGCTGCCATAGGGCACATCTCCCCAGAGGCCGCCGAAGGAGGACCCATCGCCCTGGTGAGGGACGGCGACACCATCAGGATAGACATCCCCTCACGGAGGCTTGAGCTCTTGGTGTCCGAAGAGGAGCTGAGGGAGCGCCGCAAGGTGTGGAGCCCTCCGGAGCCGAAAATCCGGCGGGGCTACATGGCGCGCTACGCCCAGATGGTCACCTCCGCCTCCACCGGGGCCGTCTTCCGCGAGCAGATATGAGGACCTATCCGGAGTGCATCCCCTGCCAGGTCTCCTTCGCCCTCACGACCGCAAAGAAGGCGACCGAAAGCGAGGAGCTTGTGGGGAAGTTGGTGCTGGAGGCCCTGGGGATCGTCCTGGCGCACGGCTTGGATCACCCACCGCCCCTGGTGGCCAGGGAGATCGGCCGCAGGGTGAGGGAGAGGACCGGGGTAGAGGACCCCTACAGGGAGGACAAGAGGAGGCACAACCGCCTGGCCCTTGAGCTCTACCCGCAGCTCAAGGAGCGGGTCCGGGGGGCCCCTGATCCCCTTAGGGAGGCCCTGCTCCTGGCCGCAGGGGGCAACGTCATCGATTCCATCGCCATGGGCGAGGTGGACCCCTCTGAGGTCATCCCTTCCCTCTTCGAAGGGGAATTCGCCCTCGACCACTACGGGGCCTTGAGGGACCTCCTGCCCCGGGCCAGACGGCTGCTGTTGATAGGGGACAACGCCGGCGAGATCGTCATGGACCGGATCCTCGTCGAGGAGCTGCTGAGGCTGTACCCCCATCTGCAGGTGAGCTACGCTGTAAGGGGCGGCCCCATCATCAACGACGCCACCATGGAGGACGCCCTGGAGGTGGGGATGGATCGGCTCTGCAGGCTCGTCAGCACCGGAGATGACACCCCAGGCGTGATCCTCGATCTGTGCTCGGAGGCCTTCGTGGGGGACTTCACGGAGGCGGACCTCGTCATCGCCAAGGGCCAGGGGAACTTCGAGACCTTGGAGGGCAGGGGTGACCCGAGGGTCTTCTTCCTCCTCAGGGCCAAGTGTCCCACCATAGGGCGCCACCTGGGGGTCCAGGGCGGTGCCCTCGTCCTCTTCACCCAAGGATAGGCCTTCAGGGACATGCGGAAGATAGTCCTCAAGGGGGCCCGAGAGCATAACCTGAAGGGCGTCGACCTCGAGCTCCCCCAGGGGCGCTTCATCTGCTTCGTGGGGGTGTCGGGTTCGGGGAAGTCCACCCTCGCCTTCGACGTGATAGGGGCCGAGGCTGAGAGGCGCTTCCTCGAGTCCCTTTCCCCCTTCGCCAGACAGCTCTTGGGCCCCTTGAGGAGGCCCCAGGTCGAGGCCATGGAGGGTTTACAGCCGCCCATAACCGTGAGGAGGGGAAGGGCCGCCGAGGGACCTCGCTCCACTGTGGGCACCGTCACCGAGATCTACGACCACCTCCGGCTGATCTTCGCGAGGGCCGGTCGGGTCTTCTGTCCCCGCTGTGGCAGGGAGATAAAGGCTTGGGGCCGCGAGGAGATGGTCGAGGAGGTGATGGCCCGTCCCTCGGGCCAAAGGGTGATGGTCCTGGTGCCCGTGAGGCCGGGGGACTACACCCCCTCGAGGCTCTTGAGGGAGGGGTTCACGCGGGCCTCACGGGCACCAGGACCATCACCCTTTGGCCCGAGGGACGGGCCATCACCTCCTCGACCATCTCCTCGCGGCCCCAAGCCTTTATCTCCCTGCCACAGCGGGGACAGA
>QMLK01000171.1 GCA_003646705.1 Deltaproteobacteria bacterium
GCGTCCCCCATACCGGAGTGGGACCTCATAGACATGAAGAGGTACGCGGCCATGTGCGTGCAGTACTGTCGCGGCTGCCCCTTCGACTGCGACTTCTGCGATATCGCACTACTTAACGGGCGGAGGCCGCGCACCAAGACCACCGAGCAGGTGTTGGCGGAGCTCGATGCCCTCTACCAGAGGGGATGGAGGGACACGGTCTTCTTCGTGGACGACAACTTCATAGGGAAGCCCCGGAAGCTGAAGGAGGAGCTCCTCCCCTCCCTCATCCATTGGATGGAGCAGAGGGGGTATCCCTTCTCCTTCCTCACCGAGGCCTCTGTGAACCTCGCAGAGGACGAGGAGCTCATGGAGCTCATGGTCAGGGCCGGTTTCGACTCGGTCTTCGTGGGCATTGAGAGCCCCGTGGAGGAGAGCCTGCAGGAGTGCAACAAGGTCCAGAACAAGGGCAAAGACCTCCTCGGGGCGGTGAGGAGGATGCAGAGGGCAGGGCTTCAGGTCTTGGGGGGCTTCATCGTGGGCTTTGACAGCGATCCCCCCACGGTCTTTCAGAGGCAGGTGGACTTCATCCAGCAGAGCGGTATCGTCACCGCCATGGTGGGGTTGCTGAACGCCCCCAAGGGCACGAGGCTCTACGAGCGGCTCCAGCGGGAGCGCAGGCTCCTGGGGCAGGCCACGGGGGACAACACCGATTTCTCCATCAACTTCATCCCCAAGATGGGGTACCGGAGGCTTCTTGAGGGTTACCGCTACATCGTGAGCCATATCTATTCCCCGCCCATCTTCTACAGGCGCCTCATCACCTTCCTCAAGAACTATCGCCCGCCGAAGAAGAGGAAGGGGTACCCCCTGCGGCTCTACTACCTAAAGGCCTTTCTGCGGTCGCTCTGGACCTTGGGGGTCAGGGGAAAGGAGCGCTTCTACTATTGGAAGGCCCTCCTGTGGACGCTGCTACGGCGTCCGCAGCTCCTTTCCCTCTGCGTGGGTTTGGCCATCTACGGATATCACTTCAGGAAGGTCTTCGAGGGCGCATCCAGCGAGCGCCAAAGCCCCTTGGTTTGACAACCTCTCCCCCCTTGTCTACCATGTAGCCGTTATGGAGGAAGTCCTCGCCATCATAAGGGAGGACCTCCAGCGGGTGGAGGAGGAGTTCAGGCGCAGGCTCAAGTCCCGCGTCCCGCTCATCACCCAGATAGCCGAACACCTGGTCAAAAGCGGCGGCAAGAGGCTGAGGCCGGCCTTCCTGATCCTATCGGCTAAGCTCTGCGGCTATGACGGCGACGCCCATATCCCCTTGGCCGGGGCCATAGAGTTCATCCACACCGCCACCCTACTTCACGACGACGTGATCGACAACGCCGAGGTCCGCCGCGGCAACCCCTCGGCCAACACGCTATGGGGCAACGAGGCGAGCGTCTTGGTGGGGGACTTCCTCTTCAGTCGCTCCTTCTCCATGATGGTGGAGGTGGGCGATATGAGGGTCCTGGAGATCGTGGCTCAAGCCACCACCCACTTGGCTGAAGGGGAGACCTTGGAGTTGGTCAAGACCGCGGACCTGGAGACCACCGAGGAGGAGAACCTGGAGCTCATCGTCCAGAAGACCGCGAGCCTCATCTCTGCGGCCACCAGGGTTGGGGCCGTCCTCGGCGGGGCACCTCCAGAGCAAGAGGAGGCCTTAGCGGAGTACGGCCTCCAGGTGGGGATCGCCTTCCAATTGGTGGACGACTGCCTCGACTACGCTGGCCAGGCCGAGGCCCTCGGCAAGGGCGTCGGGGTCGATCTGCGCGAGGGCAAGGTCACCCTCCCCCTGATCCACACCTTGAAGAACTGCACCCAGGAGGAACGGCGGAGGATCAGGGACGTGGTGCTGGCCGAGGAGCTCGACCAGAGGGGACTCGGTCAGGTGCTGGATCTGGTCCAGAAGTACGGCGGCATCTCCTACACCATGGGGCGGGCCAGGGAGTACGTAGAGCGAGGCAAAGAGGTCCTCTCCCTCTTCCCCCCGAGTACGGAACGGGAAGCCCTCCTCAGTTTGGCCGATTACGTCCTGAAGAGGCGCTATTGACGAGGTCCTTTGGCCTCGAAGTAGGCGGTGACGGCCTCGGGGTCGACCCCGAGGAATTTGGCGTAGGCCTTGAGGAATCCCTTCAGGTAGACCCACGCCGGCAGCAACTCTAGCCTCTCGTCCTCGATGTACTTGAGGGTGCCTTTGGTGATCTTGGTCACCACGGCCGCCTCCTCCAAGGTCAACCCGAGCCTTTCCCGCACCCTGCGCAGTGCCTTCCCCCCCATGCCCCCTTCCGCCTCCACGATGGCCCGTATCTCCTCCGGGGGGAGGCGAGGGGGCCTGAGGGGCCTCTCAGGGGCTCTGGTGCTGGCTGTGCCCTCAAGGGCAGAGAGCCTTCGGTAGGCCTCCTCGATCTTGGCCCTCATCCGTTGGATCTCCTGGGGGGTGTAGAGGGCCCCTATCCCCGGCGAGGACGGATCGTACAGGGCCATGAGGCGGCGATAGGCCCTCTCCACCTCCTTGATGCCAGCCCCCCGGGGGACCTCCAGGACCTCGTAGGGGTCCTCTACCCCTGGGGATGGGGCATCTCCCTGCCGGTCTGGATCCTGTGGGCGATCTCCCTTATGCACCTGGACACCTCAGTGGTGGGGTATTCCCATAAGAAGGGCCTGCCCTTCTCCACGGAATACGAGACCTTGGGATCGTAGGGGATGTACCCGAGGTAGGAGACCTCCAAGCCGAAGTACTTGCGGCAGAGGGTCTTCACCGAAAAGCCCAGGGTGGCCTCCTCCCGCTTCTTGACCTGGTTGAGCACCACGCAGGGCCTCAGGGCCTTCAGGACCTCGCGGAACCTGGAAGCGGTGGTGCCGTCCAAGGCCTCCAGCTTCCTCAGGAGGTCAAGGGGAGCCCTCAATTCAGGTTCCAGGTGCTCCATGACCCGTTCCACCAGTCGCTTGATGCTCCTCTCGGTGGCCGCGGAGCTCAGGCCTCGGAAGTAGACCCCCCGCAGGAAGCGGTAGGCGTTCTCGATGGAGGTGGGCTCCGGGGTGAGCAGCAACAGGCCCCTGTCGGCCAGCAGGAACAGGTCGAGGGTAGATGAGACGAGGTTCGCCCCGAGGTCTATGATGACGTAATCGGCCTCCAAGGACTTCAGGCTCCGGAAGAGTTTCCTCTTCTGGCGGTACTTCAGGTTGCTCAAGAGGCTCAGGATGGGACCGGTTATCAGCCTCAGGCCCTTCACCGGGGTTTCGATGGAGGCCTCCCTCAGGGCCTTGAGGCGTTGCAGCAGGAAGTCCTCCAGGGTCACGGGGGGAAAGGTGATCCCCAGCATGGTGTGGAGGTTTGCCCCTCCGAGGTCGGCGTCAAAGAGCACGACCTCCTTGCCCCTCTCGGTCAGGGCCACCCCCATGTTGAGGGCCAAGAAGCTCTTTCCGCTCCCCCCCTTTCCCCCACCGATGGCCAGGAGACGGGCTTCCCTCAAGACTACATCCCCACGCCGTCTATGGAGGCGCCGCAGAAGGTGCAGTGCCCCCCTTCGATCCTCTTCTCCAGGACCTGGAACCCCCACCGCCTGATGATCATCCGGTGGCAGTTCCAGCA
>QMLK01000172.1 GCA_003646705.1 Deltaproteobacteria bacterium
CACAGCCCCTCCACGTTGGTCCTCCCCCAGGGGTCCGTCTCCACCCCGCCGTTCTGGTAGTGCAGCGTTGGGAAGACCAACACCGGGTCCTTGGTGATGTCTATGCCGAACTTCTTGAACATCCTCACCATGGCGGGGAAGGACCGCTCGGTGGCCCCCTTGCCGTGGAGCATATCTATCATGGGGGTGTCGAGCCAAACCCCCTTCATCCCCGTGGGGGTGGTGACGCCTTTTCCCCTGATGTAACACTCCCTGATGATGGCCGCTGCCTCCACGTCCCTGGGCTCCAGGGGGAAGACGAAGGCCTCCCCTTCGGCGTTGACCACCTGGGCGCCGCTGGTGCGGAGCTTTTCGGTCAAGAGTAGCCCTATGATCTGCTGAGGATAGGCGGCACCCGTAGGGTGGTACTGAACGGTGTCCACGTCCCTCAACCTCGCCCCGACGCGGTAGGCCAGGACCACCCCGTCGCAGGTGGCCCCGTAGTGGTTGGTGGTGGGGAAACCCCTGATGTGGAGCCTCCCGAAGCCCCCCGTGGCCAGGATCACCGCCTTGGCCCTCACCACCCGGTACTGCCCGGTGTCGAGGCTCCAGAGCACCGCCCCGGTCACCCTCGGGCCGTCGGTCAGGAGCTCCACCGCCGGGTAGTACTCCAGGACCGGGATACGACGTCCCCTGAACTCGTCCCTCAGGACCCGCAGTTCCTCCATCCCGGTGTAGTCCCTGCAGGCGTGCATCCTCTTGCGGGAGGCGCCGCCTCCGGACAGCTCCACGAAGTAGCCCTCCTCGTCCCTGTCGAACATCACCCCCAGCTCGCAGAGCCACTTGATCACCTTAGGGCCGTCCTCCACCAAGGCCTTCACCACCTCGGGCTTGTTGGTGAAGTGCCCCCCGCCCATCACGTCGAGCCAGTGGATCACGGGGCTGTCCTCCGGGCGATCGGCGGCCTGGGTGCCGCCCTGGGCCATGATGGAGTTGGAGTCGCCGTGCCGTAGCTTGGTGGCAAGCAGGATCCCCTCCGCGGGGACCCCGTGGTCGTTGGCCAAAAGGGCTGCACTGGTGCCGGCAAGGCCCCCTCCCAGGATGAGGATATCCACATCGTGGTCTATCTTAGTGAGGTCTATCTCCTCCGGCTCTATCAGGGGGTAGGCCTCCAAGAGGTCCACCACCTCGTGGGGGGCGAGGTCCCCCTCGTTGGGGCCGATGGATATGGGCCTCTTGCCGCCAGGGGCGTAGTCGGGGTGGCAGAGGTTGAGGACCTCCTCGCGCTCGGCCATGGTCATCTGGGGCGGGAGCTTTCCCACCCGGTGGGGCCTCGTCTCCTCCACCCGTTTTATCGACTCCCGCATGTACTCCGGGTAGCCGCCTATTAAGCGCAGCTCGACCATCTCCTCCCACCTCCTCAGTAGACCTCGCGGGTCCTCTGTTGCTCTACATACATCTCCTTCAGCTCCTCGGGGCCAAGGCTCATCACCCGCTCGAACTCCTCCTCGAAGTTCCCCTCCTCTATCTCCTTCACCCTCTGCTCGAGGTTGGGCTCAGGGGGGATGGCATATTTGCCGTAGAGGCGCCTGGCCAACTGCGTCACGTGGTAGTGGACGATCTCGGCGGGACATCTCATGGCGCAGAGACCGCACTGCACGCATTCGAAGGACCCCTCCGCCACCGCCTTCAAGTCCCCCCGGATGACTCCTTGGATCAGGTCCATCACCTGAAGGTCCTGGGGACAGGCCTTGGTGCAGGTGTTGCAGGCCACACACCTCAGGACCTCGGGGTAATGCTTCAGGACCACCGAGGGGTCGTAGGGCTCCTCGGCCACGTCGTAGAGGGCCTTCTCAGCGGGCACGAAGGGGATCTGCACCAGGTACATCCCGTCCTCAACCCGCGTCTGACAGGCCAGGGCCGCGTAGAGCTTGTAGTCGCCGGAGCGCCTGAAGACCGTGGCGCAGGCGCCGCAGAAGCCCGCCCGGCAGCCGCAGGAACGGACGAACCTGAAGCCGGCGTACTCCATGGCCTGCATGATGGTGAGGTCGGCGGGCACACGATAGGCCTTCCCCATCACGTAGATGGTCACCCAGTGCTCCACCGCGGCCTCCTCTGCCAGGCCACGGCTCGCCTGGGCGATCCGCTCCATGACGTCGACCTTCCTCTCCTCGGTCATGCCTTCCCTCCCACGAGGAGCTTGGGATCGGGGCTGACCAGGTGTCTGCGGAGCCACCCTTCGGCCCCTTCAAGGCCCATGGCCAGCCCCAGGAGTTCGGTGAAGTAGTAGACGGGGATGGGATGTCCCCCCTGATGGGCCTCGAGGTTCGAGTGGCACAAGGGACAGGCCGTCACTATCCCCTCGGCCCCCACCTCCCTGGCCCTCAGGCAGAGCCCTCCGGAGAGGCGCTCCACCACCTCCGGCCTCAAAAGGGCGTGGGCCCCGCCGCAGCAGTCGACCTTCCAGGACCAGTCCAGGACCTCCGCCCCGGTGAGCCCCACCAGGTCCTCCATCACGTGGGGGTCCTCCGGGTCGTCGAGCTCCGTCACCTGGGGCGGCCTGACAAGATAGCAGCCGTAGTAGCAGACCACCCGGAGGCCCTCGAGGGGACGGACCACCTTGCCCAGGAGGGCCTCCTTCAACTCCGGACGGCCGAGGAGCTGCAGGGGGTGGTAGACCTGGATCCTTCCCTCGAACCTCCGCCGAAGGGCCTCCTCCACCTCCTCCCTCAGGGCCTCCTCCCCGAGGAGGCGCCTTCTGGCCTCCTTCAGCCTGAGGAAACAGGCCGCACAGGGGGCCACCAAGTCAAGGCCCATCTCCTCGGCCCTGAGGAGCTCCCTTGCCGGGAGGGCCACGCTCAAGAAGGGATCGAGTTGATGGGCTGAGGAGGCCCCACAGCAGCTCCAGTCGGGGACCTCCTGAAGCTCCACCCCCACCGCTTCACAGACCGCCCTGAAGGAGAGGTCGTACTCTCTGGCGGAGGACTCGAGGGAACAGCCGGGGTAGTAGGCGATCTTCACGGCGACTCCCTCCTCGCAAAGAGCCTCTTGAGCTCCTCCCCTCCCCTTTTGACCCCGGGAAAGACCTTCAGCTTCCCTTTTAGCAGCATCTTGAGCCCCAACTTGAGCTCATCCACGGAGATCTTGAAGAGACCTGTGCGCCTCTTGAGTTCGAGCAAAAGGGACAGCTCATGGACCCTGCCCCTGCGCTCTATCTCCTTGAGGAAGACCCGATGCAGTTCAGGCTCCCTTTCGGAGGCCATCCCCTGCTGCACGGCCCTCCTCCTTATGGCGTCCATCAACTGGACGATCTCGATCTCGTTGGGGCACCTGGTGGCACAGGCCTCACACGACGCACAGACCCAGGGGGTAGAAGAGCCGAGCACCTCCTCATCCCGTCCCAGTTGCACGGCCCCCATCACCTCGTGGGGCAGGAGGTCCATCTCCTGGGCCATGGGGCAGCCCAGGGTGCAGCTCATACACTGATAGCACCTCAGGACCTCGGGGAACTCCTCCCTCAGGGTCATATCTTCGGCTCCTCCACCTCCTTGAGCTCCTCCTCCCTGAAGGTGGCCAGGGGCAGGGGCTCCTCGGGGTCACGGCCCGGTTCGTAGTCGAA
>QMLK01000173.1 GCA_003646705.1 Deltaproteobacteria bacterium
ATGGGTACGTTCCCCCCGCGCTTGGCCCCTATGGATATGAAGTAGAAGATCACCGCCCATTGGAAGACGTTCATGGCGATGAGCTTCTTCATCAAGTTGTTCTTGGTCATCATCCCGTAAAAGCCGAGGGTGAGTAAGACGGCGTAGATCCAGTAGTTGTATTTGATCAGGAGTTCCCCGAACATCCCTTCTGCCCCCCTCCTCCTGTGAGGAGTTCGAGGAAGATGGCCATCATGATGGCCATGACGGTGATCTGAACCCCCACCTCCACTGCGGCCATGCCGTAGTAGCGGGCCATGATGGGATCGGTGGGCAACAACTTGCTCAACTGGCTGTAATCCAGGAAGTTGCCCCCCAAAAAGAGGCAGAGCCAGCCCACTGCAGCGTAGATGAAGACCCCCAAGGCGCAGAGCACCAAGATGGCCCTTTCTGGGAAGCGACGCCTCAGCTCCCTCGTGCCGTAGGCCACTATGAGCAGCACCAAGGAGGCGGCGAAGATGCACCCTCCCTGAAACCCCCCTCCTGGACTCGAGTGGCCGTGGGCCAATACATAGAGGCTGTAGAGCTGCTGGAAGGGGACCAGGAGCCGTGCGATGGTCTCCACTATCAGGTCCCCCCACCGTTCCGTCATCCCCTTGACCTCCTCAGCAGCATGATCACCGCCACCCCGGCGGTGAAGATCACCGCCGTCTCGAACATGGTGTCGTAACCTCGGTAGTCGGCCAGGACGGCGGTGACGACGTTGGGGACCCCTGTCTCCTCCAGCGCCTTCTCGATGTAACGAGGCGACACGTGCACAGCGGCCGGCTGCCCGGGGTCGGCCCAAGGGGGGAAGTCCGCGACCCCCATCCACAGGGCTACTACCGTCGCAATGGCCAAGGCGAGGCCCAGGACCTTCAGTCCTTCGTCCTCCTAGTGGTCTTGCAGACCGTGGCCACAAAGAAGGCCGTACTCACCCCTACCCCTACGGCCGCCTCGGTGAAGGCCACATCGACTGCCCCCATCTCTGCCCATATGACGCACATGAAGAAGCTGAAGCCCCCCAGGAAGAGCGCGGAGGCCAGGAGGTCCTTCACCTGGAGGGCTGCCAGGGCTGCAAAGACGGTGAAGAGCAGAAAGATCAGGTTCAGATCCCAGATCATCTCTCCTCCTGTCGGGGCCAGTCCAGCACTGCCTGACCGTCTTTGGTCCAGGGCATCTTCCCCCCCTCAAAGGCCGAACGCAAAAGCGCATGGGTGGCGGTGGGCCCCCCGAGGAACCAGAAGACCGCTATCAACAGGATCTTGAAGGCCACGAAGGCCTTGCTCCAAGAGAGGCCTTCCCCCATCTGGTATAGCGCTAAGCCCGTCAAGGTGAGCAGCAGGCCCATGGTGTCGGCCTTCCCCATGGCGTGCATGCGGGAGTAAAAGTCAGGGAGGCGGAGCAGACCAACGGTGGCCGTGAAGAAGAAGAAGAGGCCCGCTGAGATGAAGAGGACTGCAAGTGCCTCCATCATTCCACGCCCCTCTTGGAGAAGTACTTTGCGAAGATCAAGGTGCCTATGAAGGCCAGCAGCGAGTACATCAAGGCGATGTCCACGAACATCTCCACCCTCCGGTAGATGAGGCCCATCAACACCAAGAAGACCACCGTCATGATCCCGATGAGGTTGACCGCCAGAATTCGGTCATAGATGGTGGGTCCGAAGGCGATGCGGTAAAAACCCGCCACGACGAAGCCTCCGAGCACCAATCCCGTCCCCACCAGGAAGCCCTCCATCACTGCTCCCCATAGACCTCCGCCACCCGCCTCTCCATCTCCCCCGGTAGGGCTTCAGCCGAGGGACGGTCTATGGCGTGGACGTAGAGACGATCCCCGTCGATCAAGACCGTTATGGTCCCAGGGGTGAGGGTGATGGAGTTGGCGAAGGTGACCAATGAGAGGTCCTTCTTTAACTTGGTCCTGAACCTGATTATGTGGGGATCTATCAGTTCCCCCATCCTCGGATGCAAGGCCAACCGTGCCACGTGGAGGTTGGCCTTAAAGATCTGTCCGAGGAGCCAGGGCAGATACTTGAGGAAGCGCCAAGCCTCTCTTCCCTTCTCCCTGAGGTCCAACTGGCCCTTGAAGAGGAGGTCGCGGGAGAGGTAAGTCACCGTGGCGGTGCAAATCACCCCCCAGGAGAGGTGCCAAAGGTCCAGTTGTCCCGAGAGCAGGACCCAGAAAAGGAGGAGGACGCAAAAGGTGATGATGGACCTCATCCCTGCTCGGCCTTCCTCAGCCTATCCCCGTACATCCTCTCATAGTAGGCCAGGTACTCCCCCGATTTCACCCTGCGCCACCAATTTTCGTTCTCTACGTACCATTTTATGGTGCGATTGAGCCCCGTCTCGAAGTCCGTCTCTGGGTGCCATCCAAGCTCCTCCCTGAGCTTCGACGGGTCTATGGCGTAACGGCGGTCGTGGCCAGGGCGGTCCTGGACGAACCGTATCAACGAACGGGGCTTCCCCAAGAGCCTCAATATGATCTCCACCACCTCGAGGTTCGTCCGCTCGTTTTCGGCCCCGATGTTGTAGGTCTCGCCGGGCTTGCCCCGATGAAGGATCAGGTCCAGGGCTCGGCAGTGGTCCTCCACGTATATCCAGTCCCTCACGTAGAGGCCGTCCCCGTAAAGGGGCAGTTCTTTGTCCTCCAGGGCGTTGCTGATCATCAAGGGGATGAGCTTCTCGGGGAACTGGTAGGGGCCGTAGTTGTTGCTCGAGCGGGTGATCACCACGGGCAGCCCGTAGGTACGCCAATAGGCAGCCACCATGAGGTCAGCAGCGGCCTTGCTGGCGGCGTAAGGGCTTGAGGGCCTAAGGGGGCTCTCCTCTGTGAAGCGTCCTGGGGGGGGCAAGGACCCGTAGACTTCGTCGGTGGACACCTGGAGGAAGAGCTCCACACCCGTCCCCCTCGCCCCCTCCAACAGGACCTGAGTGCCGAGGACGTTGGTGTGGAGGAAGGGGGCCGGGTCCTCTATGGAGCGGTCCACATGGCTCTCGGCGGCGAAATTTACCACCCAGTGGAACTTTTCTTCCGCCATCAGCCCGGCCACTAAGGCCCTGTCGGCTATGTCCCCCTTGACGAAGCGATAGTTGGGGTGGGTCTCCAGGTCGGAGAGGTTCTCCAAGTTGCCGGCATAGGTGAGCTTGTCGAGGTTTACGATGCGATACCGAGGATGTTTAAGGAGCATATATCTTATAAAATTGCTCCCAATAAAACCACAGCCCCCGGTGACCAGTATCCGCCTCTGCTCCATCGGTCATCTCACCTTGAAGGTGCCGATCCCTGTGAGGGTCACCTCTACCATCACCTTCCATTCCGCCCTCTGGGTCCCGTCCGGCGACCTCCCGATGTCATGCAAGGAGAGGGCCACCTCCCAGCACTGGTGGCAGTACTTTATGCCGTAGACCGTCTCCACGCGGTAATCCGCCAGCAGATTGTAGCGATGCGAAACCCATAGATCAACTTTCTCGAGGGCCTTGAGGCTGCCGAGGAAGTTCACCTCCTCCACCTGATGGCGTTCAAAGCGATACTC
>QMLK01000174.1 GCA_003646705.1 Deltaproteobacteria bacterium
CCCATCGCCAGATTCGGGCTCTTTCCCTGGCACCAGACACCACGACCAAGAGGAGCTTTAGGGCGGGTGTTCTGCGACGAACATGTGTACAGGTAAACAAAATGCAAAGGGAGGTCGGAATGGTAATCTGCCGATGGTGCAAACAGAAACTCATCTACACGGAAGACCGCGGTTGGGTGCACCGCGAGGGCGGAAGGTACCACATGATCTGCAAGGACTGTGGCTGGGAAGGAGCACCGTTCCCAAGCCCAGTGGTTTGCCCCCGCTGCGGAAGCGACGCACTGTACGATCACCACTACGCATTCCCTATATGCGTGAAATCTCTCAGGGAGGTGACCCCTTAGACACCGTCACAGGCGGGCGAACACTCCCCACAGCGCCAGAGCGGAAGGCACGCGATGAGCACGGCAGGTGCCTCTTCCGCGAAGACGCTCCCCGGCCGTGCCGCAGCTATGCCCGCATGGCCGCGGCATGTGGCGCGTCGAGGAGCGCACGGTGGGCGTCGTCGCCCTGTCCCTGAGGGAAGTCCTCCACGCCATTAGAGAGTTCGGGTTGAAGCGGAACGACCGCTTCACGCTCCTGCCTGCATCAAACCTTCACCAATCCATTCATCGCATTCTCCTGCATCAACACTTTCGGCAAGCGCCGCAGAAGACTTTAGCGGGGAGGAAACATAATGGAACTGAGCAGCAAAACAGCACGTGAGCTTGCCGCCTGGCTCAAAGCGTGTGTGAGGCTCACCCCGGGAACACGGGTCATCCACCCCGACTGCCAGGACGGAACCCTTCTTGCCACGCTGACAGAGTCAACTGGGGCTGAAACTGTCGGGATCACGGCAAATCCGGACGACGCAGAGCAGGCAAGAAGACACCTCAACACCGTTCACTGCTGCCACCCCCTTCACGAAATATTGATCTCCGCACGCTGCGGGGGTGTCATCGTCATCACTCCACCCTCGAGAAGCCTCCTGGAAACCGAGCACGAGGCCACAGAGGTCGACCTCGTCTCGAGGATGGTCCTGAGGTACCAGCGCTGCCTGCAGCAGGGCGGGGTCCTGGTGCTGATCACGCACTTCGACTGGATCCCAGCACTCACATCCGCCCTTGCACCCTGGCACCGGCTCACAGTCCTGGTGACCCCACCCCACGTGTTCAAGCTCCCGCAGTGTCCGGGGCTGACGATCGTGCTGGGCCAAAAGGGAGAGCGAACAACAGAGGCAGCCCGCACAAACCGCCACCTGCTGCAGAGCCTCCAGAGTATACCGCCGGCAGAGGCACCGCACGTACTGCCGAGGCTCGACACCTACGGCGGCGGGCCGTTTTCACCACCGACGGCAGAGAAACTGGAGCCCCTCACAGTCAGGACCTCCCCCACGTCGCCCACAGCCATGTGGGACATAGTCCGCAGGTCACCCTGCTTCAGCAGGTTCCACGAGCTGACGCGCATACCTGAGAGGAACACGGTCGAATCACTGCTGCCGCCTAAGAAGGGACACCTGGCTCTGCTTCTGGCTGCAGGGGTGATCGACGGGGAAGTCAAAAAAGGCGGTCGCAGGCTGCTCGTGAAGGGAAGGGTGAGAAAGTCAGAGGTCCCGGACCCCGACCACACCAGCCCGCCAGATGGACCGGATCAGATGAAGGTCAAAGACCATTACCACATGGTGATGACGGTCTTGGACCTCAGCTCCGGTGAGCTCCACGAACTCCGCAGCGAGGAGGACACAGGCAATGCTGACGGTAACCGTTGAGCGGTGGCACGGCAAACTCCATCGATACGTCCAGCACCGGGCCTTTGTCGACTCCATAATCCACGAGCGGGGCCCATCGTCTTTCTGCCACTACATCTCCCTCTGGGGCAAGAGCCAGGACGTGGAAGCAGTTTGGGAATCGATGAAGCGCGGCGAATGCTCGACCGTCACATCCGAGAACACGAAGAGGTTCCTGTGGCTGAGGTTCAACCTCAGGAAGCGCGAATCCAGGGTGATCGTGAAACGCCTGCCGGGAAACCTGGTGCACGTGCTCTACGTCAACGCCACCTTGATGCCCCGGCAAGGCACATGCGTGGTCTGGGGAAGGACTGAAGAGGAGATGATAGACAGAGCCTACAGGATCGTGGATCTGTTCTCCCCCATCCCGCTCAGGGAATCGTGGAAGCACTGGCTGTGGGAACACGTGCTCAGGCCCCGCACGGAGGAGCTGTCAAGCCACGGCGAGCAGTTCGCCCACGCGCGCCTTCTCCGTCCACCCGCTGACCGCAAGCTGCACGCCGCAATCGCCGAAAACCTCAACACGCTGAAAAACCTCTGAGGAGGCACTAACACCATGAATCTGCGGGACTTCCTCGAGGAATACGGTGCCGAGCTGATGTCACTGGCCGTGAAGAGATACCGACCCATGCACATCCCCTGGAGAGAAACGGATGCACCCGAAAGGAAGCACCTCCGCGAGCTCAAAAGGCACCTGAAGGGAAAGCAACAGGACGCCGCCATAGCGCTCGCCAGGGGATTCCGGTCCGGCAGGAGAGGGCTCATCCTGTGCGGCGAGATGGGCACGGGGAAGACCATCATCTCGCTTGCGGTCGCCCACCTCATCGGTGCCAGGAGAACACTGGTCATGTGCCCCCCGCACCTGGTCAGGAAGTGGATGCGGGAGGCCGAGATCACCCTTCCAAGGGTCAAGACCGTGAACATAAATGGACCAGACCTTGAGAACCTGCTGGCACTGAAATGTGCCCCGGAACCGGAGATCCCGGAGATATACGTCCTTGGAAGGGAAAGGGCAAAGCTGCACTACCACACCAGAACGGCCACCGCACGGGGACTCGACGATGGAACACAGATGCGGCCCGCGTGCCCCCGGTGCGGCCTCACGTTCCGCAATGGCCTCCCAAGGAACGAGCGTTGCCCGCAGTGCGGTGAGATCCTGCGCACACCCGATCTCTCCCGTGGCCCGCGCCGCTACGCAAAAGCAGAGTTCATCAAGAGATACCTCCGGGGAGTCTTTGATCTGTTCATAGCCGACGAGGTCCACGAGCTGAAGGGGCACCACACCGCCCAGGGCATCGCCATGGGAGCGATCGCCTCCGCCTGCCGGCACTGTCTGGCACTGACAGGGACCCTCATGGGCGGCTACGCCTCAAATCTGCTTGCGATCTTCTGGAGGCTCTTCCCCGAGAAGATGACTGGACAGGGCTTCTCCTTCCACCAGCCGAGGGAGTTTCTCAACACGTACGGCACCCTCGAAAGGATCATCGAACTGGACAGGGAGGGCGAGCGGCGCCGCGTGTTCCGGGTGTTCGAACGCCCCGGGGTGTCCCCCACCATACTCACCGACTTCCTGCTGGACAGGACGGTGTTCATAAGCCTCGAGGACGTCACCGACGCCCTGCCACCATTCACGGAGGAGATCAGATGGGTCGAGATGGACCCAGAAATGGCGGCCATCTACCACGACCTCAAGAGCGCCCTCACCCGGAGGGTCAGGAAGGCCCTTGACGAG
>QMLK01000175.1 GCA_003646705.1 Deltaproteobacteria bacterium
TCACATGACATGCCGAGGGGTTGACCAGCGGCTTGAGGTACCTCACCGTCACCACCCCGTCCACGATCCCCTCGAGCCTCACCTCAGCCCCTCCGAGCATGGGGTTCAACTTCTTCAGGGCCTCCTCGACCTTCTCTCTGAGCTCCATCTTCGCCCTCCCGGTTTATTCAGATTTTTGAATATATCACCTTCTCGCGCCAAAGGCAATCGAAATCCAGCGCAGCCGATGAAGATTGAAGATGGCCTTGATGTCAGGCCTCAGGCGGGGTAACTTGCAGTTGAGGTATCGAAGGGAGGATGAAGCTCCAGGTGCTCGACACCGAGAGGTGCGTGGGATGTCAGCTCTGTATGTTCGCCTGCTGCCGCATGCAGGGACAGGGCGGCCTGGCCAAGGCCCGCATCGGGGTGCGCTCTGTGGGAGGGCTGGAGCGGGGCTTCATAGTGGTGGTCTGCCGCAGGTGCGAAGACCCCTTCTGCGCCAAGGTATGCCCCACAGGGGCCTTGACCCCCAAAGAGGGGGGCGGCGTGCAGCTGGAACTGGACCGCTGCATAGGCTGTGGTCACTGCCGCGAGGCCTGCCTCATAGGGGCGGTCTTCTGGGACGAGGAGACCGAAAAGCCCATGATATGCATCCACTGCGGCTACTGCGCCGCCTTCTGTCCCCACGGGGTGCTCAGGTTCGAAAGGGAGGCCGAAGATGGCCCAGGACCCCTTACATAGGGTCCTCTACGTAGACCTCTCCAAGAGGCGCTTCTGGGTGGAGGACCGAAGGGACCTCTTCGAGAGGTACATCGGGGGCATAGGGGTGGCCATCCAGTTGTTGCACGAGGAGTGCCCCGAGGGTTGCGACCCCTTAGGACCTGAGAACCCCATCGTCTTCGCGGTAGGTCCCTTAACGGGCCTCTTCCCCCTAGCCTCAAAGACGGTGGCCGTCTTCAAATCGCCCCATACGGGGAACCTCGGTGAGAGCCACTCAGGGGGCCGGAGCGCGGTGGCCCTGAGGTTGGCGGGCTACGGTGCCCTGGTGATAAAGGGGGCGAGCGAGGGACCCATCTACCTCGCGGTCCACGGCCAGCGGGTCCACTTCCGCGACGCCTCAGCCCTCTGGGGGATGGGAAGCCTCTTCACCGTGGGCAGGGTGATCAGGGAACGGGAACCGGGGGCGGGCTTGAGGACCATAATGAGGATCGGCAGGGCCGCTGAACGGCTCGGCTCTTACGCCTCGGTGACCACCGAGACCTACCGCCACTTCGGACGCCTCGGGCTCGGGGCGGTCTTCGGGAGCAAGAAATTGAAGGCCGTGGTGATCTCGGGCAGGTCGTCCCTGCCCATCTCCGATGAGGCCCAATACCGCAAGCTCTACCGCGAGGTCTACAAACGGGCCGTGGGCTCAGAGGCCATGCGGAAGTACCACGATCTGGGCACGCCCCAGAACGTGCTGCCCCTGAACGAGCTTGGGGGGCTGCCCACCCGCAACCTGACGGCCTCGAGGTTTGAAGGGGCGGAGGGGATCTCCGGGGAGGCCTTCGCCGAGGGACTCCTGGGGAGGCGCCTCGCCTGCTCCCATTGTCCCGTGGCTTGCATCCACTTAGCCGCCCTGAGGGAGCCCTACAGGGACGAACCCTACTTCTACAAGACCTCCCTCTTCTCCTACGACTACGAGCCCATCTACGCCCTCGGGGCCATGCTCGGGATCGGCGATCCCCAAGGTTTCCTCAGGCTCATGGACCAGGTGGAGCGATTGGGCCTTGACGCCATGAGCACCGGGGTGGTCCTGGCCTGGGCCACAGAGGCCCTCGAGCGGGGTCTTATCGGGGGACGGGAGACCTTAGACCTCAACTTCCGATGGGGGGACTACGAGACCTACCTTCGGGCTATACCGCTGATAGTGGAGCAGCCCAACGACTTCTATCGGGCCCTGGCCCAGGGGGTGCAGTACGCCTCCTCCATCTACGGAGGGGAGGACTTCGCCCTGGCCTTCGGGGGAAACGAGATGCCCGGCTACCACACGGGACCTGCCGCCCACCTCGGCTACCTGATAGGGGCCAGGCACAGCCACCTGGACAGCGCCGGCTATAGCCTCGACCAGAAGTTGGGCTCCAGGGGGGAACGCCCCGAGCCCGAAGAGGTCCTCGAGCGGCTGCTCAAGGAGGAACGGTGGCGGCAGGTCCTGACGAGCCTGGTGGTGTGCCTCTTCGCCCGGGGGATCTACGACAGGGAACTGGTGGCTCGGTGCCTTCGGGTCTCCGGCCTCGACATCGGCCCCCAAGGGCTCGAGGACCTCGGCACCGAGATCCACCGGGAGAAATACCGGTTCAAGCTACGGGAGGGCTTCTCCCTGGAGGATCTACGGCTTCCGGGGCGGATCTTCGAGACCCCCACCCCCTTGGGCAACCTCACGGAGGACTTCTTCAAGAGGGCTATAGCTCGCTTCCGGCAGTTGACGGCCATCAGTTAGCCACCAGCTCCTCAGGCCTCCATCGACAGAGGGCTGGCCTCAGTCGAAGGGCTTGTGCTATATAGGGGCCATGCTGGCGGAGAAGGTCCTGGAGGGCGACCTGAAGGCGGCCTCCCAACTCATGAGGGCCCTGGAGGAGGGAGAAGGGTGGGCCTTCAGGGAATTGAGCAAACTCATCCCTCATACCGGAGGGGCCCATGTGGTGGGGATCACCGGTCCCCCAGGGGCGGGGAAGTCGACCTTGGTCGACCGCCTCATCGAGGTCCTGAGGGGACGGGGCAAGGAGGTGGGGGTGGTGCTCGTGGACCCCACCAGTCCCTTCACCGGTGGGGCCATCCTGGGGGATAGGGCCAGGATGCAGAGGCACAGCTCCGACCGCGGGGTCTTCATCAGGAGCCTGGCCACCAGGGGGGAAACGGGGGGACTGTCGCTTTCGGCCTGGGGGGTCCTCGAGGTGATGGACGCCCTGGGGAAGGAATACATATTGTTTGAGACCATCGGGGTCGGTCAGGACGAGATAGAGGCCCATCACGCCGCGGACACCGAGGTGGTCCTCCTCACCCCAGCCCAGGGGGACGATCTGCAGATGCTCAAGGCGGGGCTCTTCGAGACGGGACACATCTTCGTCCTGAACAAGGCGGACCTGGAGGGGGCCGAGCGGATGGAAGGGCTGCTGCGGGCGGCCCTCGCCATGCGCACCGAGGGGGATTGGACCCCTCCCGTGGTCCTCACCCAGGCCCACAGGGGCGTGGGGGTGGAGGAGCTCCTGGAGCGGATCGAGCAACACCGGGCCTTCCTCGAGCGGAAGGGCCTGAGGGGAGAGGGACGCCGCAGGAGGTTGCGGAGGGGCTTCGAGAAGATCCTGGAGCACCTCCTCAGGTAGAGACTACATCAGCTCCTCTCAGAGGGGGACCTTCAGAGACTGCTCCAACGGGGCGAGGAGGGGCAGAAGGACCCCTGGAGCGCCGCCGAGGAGGCCATAAGGGGCCTCTGAGGTCATTCCTCAGGCTCCTGAGGAATGACCTCAGA
>QMLK01000176.1 GCA_003646705.1 Deltaproteobacteria bacterium
AGTTCCTCCTTGGTCAACTCGTAGCCCAACTCCTTCAGCCGCTCCTTGAAGGCATGTCTGCCTGAGTGCTTGCCGAGCACCAGGTGGCTGCGGGGGATCCCTATGGTCTCTGGAGTCATGATCTCGTAGGTGAGCTTCTCCTTCAGCACCCCGTCCTGGTGGATTCCGGCCTCGTGGGCGAAGGCGTTGGCCCCTACGATGGCCTTGTTGGGCTGGACGGTGAGGCCCGTCACCGCGGACACCAGGCGGCTCGTGGGGTAGATCTGGTCGGTCTTCACCCCGGTGAAGTAGGGGTAGAGGTCCTTGCGGACCCTCAGGATCATCACGATCTCCTCCAGCGACGCATTCCCCGCCCGTTCGCCTATGCCGTTGATAGTGCACTCCACCTGACGGGCCCCGTTCTTTATGGCTGCGAGGGAATTGGCCACGGCCAGCCCGAGGTCGTTGTGGCAGTGCACGCTGATCGTGGCCTCCTCGATGTTGGGGACTCGCTCCTTCAGCGTCCTGATGATGCGGCCGAACTCCCCGGGCACAGAGTAGCCCACCGTGTCGGGGATGTTCACCGTGGTGGCCCCGGCCTCGATGGCCGCCTCCACCACCTGACAGAGGAAGTCGATGTCGGTGCGGGTGGCGTCCTCGGGGGAGAACTCCACGTCATCGGTGTAGCGTTTGGCGTAGGAGACGGCATCCACCAGCCTCTCGAGGACCTCCTCCCGGGACATCCTGAGCTTGTGCCGCAGGTGGATGTCCGAGGTGGCGATGAAGGTGTGGATCCGAGGCCTCTCTGCGGCCATGATCGCCTGCCAGGC
The DNA here is from genome assembly GCA_003646705.1 of Deltaproteobacteria bacterium. Lineage (GTDB taxonomy): Bacteria > Desulfobacterota > B13-G15 > B13-G15 > B13-G15 > B13-G15. The sequence goes on from QMLK01000176.1 coordinate 810, forward strand.
CCTGTCGATATCGGCCTTCTCGGCCCTGGCCAGGGCGCAGATCACAGGACCCTTCACCTCCTCAGCGATGGCCCGTACGGCCTCAAACTCCCCCTCCGAGGATATGGGGAACCCGGCCTCGATCACGTCTACCTTCAATTTGGCCAACTGTTTGGCCACCCGTAGCTTCTCCTCGGCGTTCATGGAGGCGCCGGGGGACTGTTCCCCGTCCCTCAGGGTGGTGTCGAAGATCACGACCCGATCTGACATCAGGAGCCTCCTTTGTATTTATTGGGGCGACCCCTTTTTCTTCGCTGGACCGTCTATCTCAGGCCAAAATATATCCCTTCCCTCCTCTATGGGCAAGGATCTACTTCACCATGAAGGGCCTGACTGGGTAGGGCCTCAGGGGTCCGGCCTCCCGAAGCAGTGCCTTGAGCTTTTCGACCATCCTCTCCAGTCCTCCAGCCCTGCGGACCTCCCTCCAATAGTGAAGGGCAAAGGGCCAGTTCTGGAGGAACCAGAAGCAGAAGTCCAGGAGGCGTTCCACCCGGAGCTCCTCAGGGCAGTAACGCCGAAGGGCCGTGTAAAACACCTCCACCACCTCCAAAGGGTCAGGAGGTGGGGGTATCTCCTCCCCCCTGAGGGCTGCTGCCGAGTCCCTGAAGATCCAGGGACGGATCAAGGCTGCCCTTCCGATCATCACTCCGTCGCAGTCCGTCTCGGCGAACATCCTCAGGGCGTCCTCGGGGCCGAAGACGTCGCCGTTGCCGATGACGGGGATGGAGAGGGCGGCCTTCACCGCCCCTATCTCCTCCCAGCGGGGAGGTCGCTTCAGCCTTTCTCGACCCGTCCTGGGGTGGAGGAGGACGGCATCGACCCCCTCGGCCTCGAGCATGAGGCAGAAGTCCTTGAGGTACTTCAGGTCGTGTTGATGGACCCCTGAACGGACCTTTACCGTGAGGGGTCCCTGGACCACCTCCCTTGCCCTTCGGACGACCTCGGCTGCAAGCCCCTTGTCCTCCATGAGCCATACCCCCCAGCGGTAGCGCTGGACCACCCCTCGGGCGCAGCCCATGTTGAGGTCGTAGGCCTCAAAGCAGCCCCGGATTCGCTCAAGGGCCCGGGCGATGCGGTCCGGGTCCCGGCCTGCCATCTGGGCCGCGAGGGGTCGATCCCTTTTGGCCCGCATCAGATAAGGGTCTGTGGAGAGCTTTTGGGTGGCCACGATCCGGGAGTTGAGCATCTCGGTGAAGAAGAGTCCGCAGCCTCCGAAGTGGGCCACCAATTCCCTGAAGGCCGCATGGGTGTGATCGGCCATGGGGGCCAAGATGAGGGGGGGTTCCACCTGTAGATGGCCGATTTTAAGCACCATGGTCCGGAGATGTTATAATTGGTGGGTCTTCACCGTCAACGGAGGCGAGGATGCCGAGGCTCTTCATACCGCCTGAGGAGATCCAAGGACGTATAGGGCTGAAGCCCCGGGATGTACGCTATCTGGTGCGGGTCCTGAGGCTTGAGGAGGGGGATGAGGTGGTGGTCTTCGACGGACGGGGGCACCGGTACCATTGTCGTCTTCTGGAGGAAGGGGGGAGGTGGTCTCTGGAGGTCTCGGAGGAGCTGCCCCCCGAACCTGAGCCGCCCTTGAGGGTCGTCCTCGGACAGGGCTTGCTCAAGGGCGAAAAGATGAAATGGGTGATCCAGAAGTCGACAGAGCTCGGGGTCTGGAGGATCGTTCCCCTCATCACCACCCGCTCCATCCCGATTTACGAGGAGGGGGAGGTGGGGCTGAAGGTGATGCGGTGGCGGCGGATAGCGGAGGAGGCCTCGAAGCAGTCCAACCGCGCCTCCGTCCCCCATATCGAGGGTCCGGTGGTGCTCGAGGAGTTCGCCCTGCAGGCCCCTGGACTCAAGGTCGCGTTGTGGGAAGGGGCGACGACCCCTCTGAGGGAGGTGCTCCCCAGGGGGGAGCCCCCCGAAGAGATAAGCGTCGTGATCGGTCCCGAAGGGGGACTTTCGGAGCCAGAGGCCGTGATGCTCGAGCAAGAGGGCTTTTCGCTCTGTAGCCTCGGTCCGAGGGTCCTCCGTTCCGAGACGGCGACCCTTGCCGCCTTAGCGCTCCTTCAGCACTTGTTTGGAGACCTGGGTTAATAGTCCATCAGTCCGCTTGTGGTGATGGCGACCTTGCAATCGCCGTTGGAATCAGCGGCTTGGCAGTTGGCATAGGTGATCAACTGGGGGCTTCCGCTGCAACTGGTCCCCGAATAGAAGGAGACGTTGTCGTAACTGCTGCTCTGTCCGACCCAAAAATGGTGGTTGGCGGGGACGACGGTGCAGTTGCTGTAAACGCCACCCAGAACGGCCCCGTCACTTCCCGTCTGGTTATATACTGAGTAACACTGGGGTCTGCAGTTGAGGTCCTTGTAAAGCTCTGAGTAGGTGGCCCAGCCGAGGAGATCATCGAGGGAGGTGGAGGAACGGTAGTCCCTGTCGCCGTCGCCGTTTTCGTCGTCGAGGCTCTTGTTGCCCCCGCTGCTCATCACCGCGAAGGGCACCGAGAAGAAGGTGGTGCCATCCAGGGTCATCCGGGGGACAGGGGCGTTGGAGGGCTCGGTGTAGGCGTAGAGGATGGGACAGAGGGTGACGGGATCGGTGCTGGTCAGCTCTTCAGCCACATCGTAAT
>QMLK01000177.1 GCA_003646705.1 Deltaproteobacteria bacterium
AGGGGCCTCTGTGATCTTGTCCCCCGTGGTCCTGATCTTGACCAACTCCACCTCGAGGCCGGGGTGTAGCTGCAACAGGAGGTCCTTCACCTCCTCCGCCTGGCGGAGGGCCAAGGGGCTGCCCCTGGTGCCGATCCTCAGCTTCATCCAAGGGACCTATAGTAGCGGAAGGCAAAGGGCCCCTTCAAGGGATCACTTCCCCACGCAGAAGCGGGAGAAGATCTCCTCGAGGACCTCCTCCGGGGTGGTCTCTCCCACGATCTCCCCCAACAGGTCCAGGGAGTTCTTGAGCTCCAGGGCCACGAGGTCCCAGTCCATCCCCCCTCGGAGCCCCTCCAGGAGCCCCTCCAGGGAGGCCCTGACCCCTTCCAGCACCCTCTTGTGGCGGAGGTTCAGGGGCACCAGCTCCGCCGTCTCCCTCTTCACCCTCCCCTTGAGGACGGCCTCCACCATCCCCTCGCTCAGCTCCTTGACCCCCTCCCCGGTGAGGGCTGAGATGGAGAAGGTGGCCACAGTGCGGGGTCCCTCTACGGCCTCCTCTGAGAAGGCGGCCGGCAGATCGATCTTGTTTACGACGAGCAGGGTCGGTCTGCCCCAGCGGTCCACCTTCTCGAAGAGCCTTCTGTCCTCTTCGTCCAGGGGACGGCTGCGGTCCACCATCAGCAGCAGGAGGTCCGCCTGCTTCGCCTGTTCCCTGGCCAGTTTGACCCCCTCCTCCTCCACGAGGTCCCGGGGGGAGCTCATGCCCGCCATGTCCATGAGCCGAAAGGGGATCCCCGCAAGCACCAAGGTTTCCTCTATGACGTCGGTGGTGGTCCCCGGCAGGGGGGTGACGATGGCCCTCGGGCGTCCGAGGAGCCTGTTGAAGAGGGAGGATTTGCCGACGTTGGCCTTGCCCAAGATGGCCGTCCTCACTCCCTCCCGATAGATCTCCCCTTGGTGATAGCCCTGGAGGAGTTCCTCCACCCTCTCGAGCAGCTCCTCCGCGCCGTGCCGAAGCTCCTGCCTTGAGGGAGGGGGGATGTCCTCCTCCGGCATGTCTATCCAGGCCTCAACGGGCACCAGAAGCTCCAGGACCCTCCTCTTGAGGGCCTCCACCTCCTCGGAGAGCCTTCCGCGGAGCTGGTGCTGGGCCAGCTTCAGGGCCTCTTCGCTTCGGGCCTGGATCAAATCGAGGACCGCTTCGGCTTGGGCCAGATCTATCCTCCCGGCCAGAAAGGCCCTCTTGGTGAACTCCCCGGGCAGGGCCTCCCTCGCCCCCTGCTGGAGGACCACCTCGAGGATCCTCTCGAGGACCAGATAGCCGCCGTGGCCGCTTATCTCCACCACGTCTTCACGGGTGTAGGTCTTGGGGGCTCGCATGTAGGTCAGCAGGACCTCGTCGATCACCTCTCCTGTGCGGGGGTCTACGATGTCTCCGTAGCGAGGTCGATGGGAGGGCAGCTCTTCAGGGGGACGGCGGGGGCGGAAGATCCTGCGGGCGATTTCCAGGGCCCGAGGGCCGCTTATCCTCACCACACCAAGGCCCCCCTCCCCGAAGGGGGTAGCGATGGCGGCTATGGTATCTCCCTCTGAGGGTCTCCTCATTCGGATGTTCCACGTGAAACACCCCTTCGGGGCAGGATGAAGACCCGTTTCAGTTCGCCGGTGCCCTCTGAGCGGGTCTCCACCCCTTCTACGTCCTTTAAGGCGAGGTGTACGATCCTCCTTTCAGAGGCCTTCATGGGTGGGAGGGCCACCTTCTTGCCGGTGCGCCTCACCCGCTCCGCCAGCTCCTTGGCCCTCCTCTCGAGGGACTCCCGGCGTCTCCTCCTGTAGCCCTCTACATCGAGCCTTACGACCCTCTTGGACTTGGCGCGTTTGGACACCGCCATGGAGACCAGGTACTCCAGGGCCTCGAGCGTCTCACCTCGGCGGCCTATGAGCCTGCCGGAGCCATCGCCCTCGATCTCCACCCTGATCTCCTCCCCCTCCCTCCAGGCCTCCGCTCGGGCCTCGGGGGAGATGGCCCTCGCCATGCCCTCTGCCACCTCCTTGGCGAAGTCGATGAGCTCCTCCTCTGAGGGACCCCTCAACCTGGCCCTCACCTTCACCCTCTTGCCGAAGAGCCCGAGGAAGCCCTCCTTCTCCTCCAGGACCTCGAACTCCAACTCCTCACGGCCCTTGCCCAACTCCTCGCAGATCTCGTCCATGAGGCGCTCAGGGTCCCTTCCCTCCTTCTCCAGCAGCCACATCCCTAACCCCTCCTGTTTTCGTAGAGCTGGTGGAGGATCCCCATGACGTTGGTGGCCAACCAGTAAAGCACCAGCCCCGAAGGGAAGTTGAGGAAGAGGAAGGTGAAGATGATGGGCATGAAGGTCATCATCTTCTGCTGTTGGGGGTCCCCTTGAAGGGTGGTCATCTTCTGCTGCAGGAACATGGTGGCCCCCATGAGCAGAGGGGTGATGTAGGTGGGGTCCTTATCGGAGAGATCCCTTATCCAGAGGACGAAGGGGGCGTGGCGCAGGTCTATGGAGACCAGCAGCGCCCTGTAGAGGGCGAAGAAGACGGGCAACTGCAGCAGCAAGGGGAGGCATCCGCTGAAGGGGTTTACCCTCCTGCGCCTGTAAAGCTCCATCAACTCGCGGTTGAGGCGTTCCTTGTCGTCCTTGTACTTCTGCTGAAGCCGCTTGATCTCGGGTCCGAGCTTCTGCATCTCCTTCATGGCCTTCTGGCTCTTTTGGGTGAGGGGTAGGAAGATGATCTTCAGCAGCAAGGCCAGAAGGATGATGTCTATCCCGTAATTGCCCGTGAACTTGTGGGTGAACTTGATCACCTTCAGGATGGGGACGGCGATCACCCCAAAGGTGCCGTAATCGATGGCCTTTTTGGCCGTAGGGTGGACCCCTGAAAGCAGCTCCGGCACCTTGGGGCCGAGGAAGAGGTTGAAGCGGTACTCCACCTCCCGGGAGGAGGGGCCGAAGGCCCCGTACAGCAGTCCCCGTTCGTAGCGACCGAGGCGCAGCCTCCCAGGGACCTCCTTCGGCGTGCTGATGAGGGAGATGAAGTAGTCCTGGTCGAAGCCGAACCACTGCACCCCTTCCACCTTGCGCTCCTCGCCCACCTTTATCTTCTTCGGCTTGACCTTCTTGAGGCCCTCCTCCCCGTAGTACAGGGGGCCGTAGAAGCCGTAGTAGCTCTTCTTCACGTCCGTCCTGCCCACCCATTGGAGCCAAGGAGGAGGGGTGGGGGACTGGGAGGTGACCCTCACCGAGAGGTCCACCCTGTAGGTATCGGGGTAAAAGGTGTAGATCCGCTCTACCGTGAGGCCCTCGGAGCGCCAGAGGAAGCGCAGGACCTTCGGCCCCTCCTCCACCCTCAGGTGCTGGGTGGACACCTGCCAGGGTTTGGCCTCATCGTAGAGCTCCCCCCCCAGGACGAGGGCAAGGGGGAGGAACTGGGGCCTTGAGGTGTTGACGAGGTCTACGGG
>QMLK01000178.1 GCA_003646705.1 Deltaproteobacteria bacterium
CGCCTATGGTACCTGGGAGTGGTCGAGGGAGGCTGGAGGCGGCAGAGGCCGCGTGGCGGAGGTCGGGTGGATTGGGCACGGCGAGGAGTCCACGCTCACCCACTTCAGCGCCACGGCGGCGTCTCAGAGGCTATCGGAGCAGTACGGGGAGGCGTGGCTGCAGAGGCAGGCCGAGGAGGTCCAGAGGGTGCAAGAGGCGAGGAAGGCTTACCAGAGGGCGACCACCATCGGTCTGCAGCAGATGGGCCTGCTGCTGATGGGGACCTACCTCCGGAGCCAGAGAGCCACGGAGGGGGCCACGGTCGAAACGTTTGCCCGGGCTCTCCACGAGCAGTGGGGATGGGACCAGGAATACGCCAGGGCCTTCGCCGAGGAGTTCCACAAGGCCCACCGGATCTATGCAGGCGTGGACGTGGACTCGGCGGGAACCTTGCTTGGCAAAGCGGCGGGACGATACTTCCTCGGCTTGCGCGTAAAGGGCGGCTATGGATACTCGGCCCAGGCTGGTTCCACCGACGACCGCAGGTTCACCGAGCGGGCGCTGGAGGCCCTGAGGGAGGATAAGAACTACCAGGAGCGGTTGCAGTCGATCATGCGCTACATCTCCGGTCAGGAGGTGACGAGGCAGGACGTGAGGCAGTTCACCGAGCAGATCAGCCGGATAGAGCGCGCGGAGCAAGCGTACCAGGAAAGGAAGCAGGAGGCCGTCTCCCAGATCCGGGGCATGGTTTCAGAGGTCGCCGAGAGGCTGCAGACGGATCAGAACGCGGCCATGGCCAGGGTCCAGCAGATCTACCGTGAGAGGTACGCGGGACTGGTCGCAGGCGGACACATGACCCAGGCCGCCGCGTGGGAACGCGCCGCCAGGGACTGGTACCGCGAGGTCACCAGGGGGCTGGAGACGAGGGTCGAGAGGCTCAAGGAGGGCCGGGCTGATCTCGAGATGGCCGTGCCAGCTGCGCTGGTGGCGGCGCAGGGACTGGAGGGTGAGGTCCGTGCGGAGGTGGCAACGCGCGGCCTCGAGGCTGAAGCGCGCATCGCCGCGGTGTCGGCTCAGGGCGACAGGGTCGCTGAGAAGGGCGCTGAGGGCCTCGCCCCGCCGCCGGGCTACACACGGATGAGAGGGGAGGTCCAAGCAGGAATGGCTGAGCGGCAGGCAGGTGTGGAGGAGGGAGAGGCTGCGATTGAGAAGAAGAAGGTGGAGGAAATTCAGCCCGAAAGAGAGGAACTAATCAAGGACGAGAAGTTCCGGAACCAAGAAATCGAAGAAGGCAAGATGAAGAGGACGTTGGAGGGCTTTAACAGACAGGGAGTCGTCAAGACCTACCTGGAAGAGACAAAGAGGGAGTGGGAAAAGAGCGAGAAGGAAAGGAAAGCTCTGGGGAATGACGCTGATCAAATCGGTGCGGAAATACCTGACTTTTCCCGGAAAGAGGGATGAGGTTCAGAGGAGGTCTTTTTCGCGCTTTCTCTGTGCCGCTCTGTCCTCAGCCACCGATTTGCGGAGCATACGGCTGTACTCCTGGCAGATGTAAAGGAGTGTGCTGTAAGGCTTCGCGGACTTCTTCAGAACAATTCTTACCTTATTGCCGCCGTCAAACAGGGCACCAAAGCCGATCGGCTCATCAGGGTTCCCCTCCTTGTAGACAAGGCGGTACTTCTCCTTTAGCATTCCGAAAAGCTCCTTTGCCTTAGGTTTCACAAACAGGCAAAGCACCGCTATCAGCTTTCCGTTCCGATCAAAGTCCAGCTTAATTCCTCGCAAACCGTCAAATCCGAGTTTTTCCACGTCCCACTTTTTGACGTCGTAGAAGGACCAGCCGTATTTGGCATCCTTTCCAACGAACTTCAGGTCAAACCTCTTCTTCACCTCCTTCAGTGTGGTCTTGCGAAGTTCCAAACCGAAGGGGGCGGGTTCCGCCCAGGCCGCCGCGGCCCACAGAGCGGTGAGCAGGACCGCGATGCACAAGAGCTTTCTCTTCATCTTTTCCTCCTCCCTGCGTTGCCGGATTGATTATTCAACATGGCCTCCCTCAGGGCCTCCTTGACCCCCTCCTTGATGTTTTCCCTCAGGAACCCACCCGGAGTCCGCAAGTAACCAGAGGGACGGTCAACGATTCCGAGTAAACTGACTACGACGGAGGCCACGATTGGTGTCGTGAACAGCAGGAATATCAGCACCACGTCCTCCCAGCCCCCAACATCCAGACCTGCCCTCTCTAACAGGTGCACAACAAAGAGCCCGAGGAAGATGTAACCAATGGCACTGCCAACCATGGCAAAAAGCCCGAAGATTCCCGCAGCCGCCTCTTTGCCCGCTTCTTTGAGTTTCTTGCCAGTGGTCTGGGGCTCCCGTTCCAAGAATGCCCTGGCCAGCTCGGGGTCCTCTTTCATCTTTTCGAGCAACGCCTCAATCTCCCTGCGGTCCACCGCTCACACCTCCTTCAATCCCCTCCCCTGCACATGCAGTGGAGGGGAACCAAAGTGATGTTCACAGAAGGTTCACCCATGGCATTTCCCCCATAACGGCCCGGACGGGGCCTCGGCGTAAAGGGTTCCCCGCCCCCGGCGGGGTCGCCGGAAGCCGCCCGATTCAGCGGGCGGAGGACGTCACACAGGAAGGTGTGGAGGAAATGCGGTTCCCCTCCTTTCTCCTGACTACGCCGGTGCAGCTGGCCCCCTCGTGCTCCGGGCTCCGCGTGGGCCCGGGCCACGAGGGGGTGTGGAGGAGAAAGGAGGGAAAAACTATGGGAAAAAACGGAAACAAGAAACCCTTCGTATTCGACTTTGTGGGCGGACCCGAGTACAGGTCCGCCAGAAAGGCCCTGAGTGAATGGGAGCTCAGGGCAATGGGGATTGATCCCCGCACCGTGCGGTGCATCTGCACCGCCAATCTCTTGGTCACCATACGGCCAATAGGTGGTCGCACCTACGAGTTGATAGTCAGGTAAAAACGCTGACCCCTCCACACCTTCCCTCCCACCACATCACGCCAGTTGAACTTCCTCGTCGACGGTTTTTCCCTTGAGTTCCAACTTCAGCCAGATCTTGCACCTGGGGCACTGGGCCTGCACAACGGGAGGGCGCGCATCGGGGTCCACGCACCTGATCGGTGCCCGCATCAGATCAAGGTACTGCAGGCACTCGGGGCATTGGGGTGCAACGACGACAAAGCTGCCCGCTGTTCTGGCGAGGATCTCCTCCAGGTCAGCCATGGCGTTTCTCCCTCCAGTCCAGGTAGAGGGCCTTGATATGCCACCTGAGCTTGCGCAGGCGGCTCCTCAGCTTCCCAAAAATTCGCCGCCTCTCACCTGGGCTCTTCACAATGAAGCGCCTGATGAATGGGTCAGACCTGAGCTGCTTGGCCAGTTTCCTCAGGTCGCGCTCAGGACCGTTGCCTTGAGTGTCTGGCATTCCTCCTTCAAAGTACATCCC
>QMLK01000179.1 GCA_003646705.1 Deltaproteobacteria bacterium
CCCAGCGTGCTTCAAGGGGTGCATCAACAGAAGGCCGAAGCCCAGGTTGAGCACAGCGGCTCCAGCGGCGACCTTCACCGGGGTCTTGGCATCTCGGAGGGCGTAAAAGGCGCGGGACATCACTTGGATGCCCCCATAGGCCCATATGCTCAGGGAATAACAGAGGAGGGCCTGGGCGGTCAGCAAGGTGTCCCTTGGACCGAAGGCGCCGTGTTGAAAGAAGAGGTGGATAAGGGGCACCCTCAGTACGATGATCCCCACCATGGCGGGGATGGAAAGGAAGAGGATGGCCCTGAGGGAGAGGTTTACGTCCTTACCGAGGTCCTCCCAGCGCCCCAAGGCCACGTGTCTGGAGAAGCTCGGCAGCACCGCCACCCCCATAGCTACGGCGAAGAGCCCAAGGGGTAACTCGAAGAGGCGATCGGCGTAATAGAGATAGGAGATGCTCCCATGGGGGAGGAAGGAGGCCAGGAACCTGTTCACTATCTGATTTATCTGAAAGACGGCGATCCCCGCCACCATAGGGACCATCAGCTTCCCTATCTCCTTCAGGGCTGGGTGCCGCAGGTCGAGATCCACCCTGAAGGTGACCCCTTTGGCGCGAAGGAAAGGCGCCTGCAGCAGCAGTTGCAGTACCCCGCCCAGGAGGACCCCCCAGGCCAGGGATGCGATGGAAGGGGTGAGGTGGGGGGCGAGCAACAACGCCGAGGCGATAAGGCAGAGGTTCAGGAGACAGGGGGCCAAGGCAGGGGCTGCGAAGTGTCCATGGGCGTTCAACACCCCCATGGACAGGGCCACCAAGGAGATGAAGAAGAGGTAGGGGAAGCAAAGGCGGGTGAGAGTCACCGCCAAGGGGAGGGCCTCCTTGCCTCGCCAGCCGAAGACCTGTATCTTCACCAGCCAAGGGGCCAGGAGCACCCCAAGGGCGGTGAGGGAGAGGAGCAGGAGCAGGACGGCGGTGGCCACTACGTGGATCACCCTCTTGGCCTCCTTGGGCTCCTTGGTGAGGTAATGGGTATAGACGGGCACGAAGGAGACAGTGAGGGATCCCTCGCCGAGGAGGCGTCTGAAGAAGTTGGGGATGGCGAAGGCGACGAAGAAGGCATCGGTGGCCGTCCCGGCCCCGAAGACCCCAGAGATCACCACATCCCTCAACAACCCCAACACCCGGCTGAGGAAGGTGGAAGCCGCCACCACCCCTGTGGCCCTGAGGATCTCCCTTCCCTCCGGCATCCCCCATGCTCTACCACAGCTTCGGATAGGGAGACAAGGTTAAAGCTCACCCCTCGGCTGCCGAAGAGTTTTATGGGATGTGGAGGATCCTTCGGCCCTTTCTCCTTGTGTTGTTCCTCATCTTGGTGGCCCCGTGGGGCTATGTGTTGCTTGAAGGTTGGCGCTTCCCCGAGGCCTTTTACATGAGCCTCATAACCATAACGACAGTGGGCTTCGGGGAGGTAAGGCCCCTCAGTGAAGCGGGGAGGCTCTTCACATCGGGATTGATCCTCTTCGGGATCGGCACCTTTACCTACGCCATCACCCATACCACCTCCTCCATCATCGAGGGGCGGATAAACGAGAGCTGGAAGAGGAAGAAGATCATGGACGCCATCAGACAACTCGTCGATCACTACATCATCTGTGGGGCAGGGGCTACGGGCAAATGGGTCATCAGGGAATTCTATAAGGCCTCTAAGCCCTGTGTGGTCATCGAGAGGAGCCACAAGAGGATAGAGGAACTGTGCCATGAGTTTCCCGAGCTGCTCTGGATAGAAGGGGACGCCACCGAGGAAGAGGTCTTGCTCAGGGCGGGGGTGAAACAGGCTAAGGGGTTGCTGGCCCTGCTTTCGAGCGATGCCGACAACCTCTTCCTCATCGTCACCTCTAAAGGGTTAAACAGGAATTTGCACGTCATCTGCAGGGCCAAAGACGAAAAATCCGTGGACAAACTGCTCCACGGTGGCGCAGATCGGGTGGTCTCTCCCGCCGTGACCGAAGGGGTTAGGATAGCCTCGTTGGCCCTCAGGCCCCATGTCATGGACTTCCTCGACGTGGTGGTCTACCGCGGAGAGGACCTGCTGAGGTTGGAGGAGATCCCCATCCCGGCCGGTTCCTCCTGGGTCGGGCAGTTCTTGGGCGACCTTGACATCTCCCACAGGACTGAGGCCATCGTCCTCGGGATGAAGATGAAGGAGAGGGAGGCCGTTGTCTTCAACCCCTCTCGAATGACGCTGCTGGAGGAAGGGGATGTGCTGATCTTGCTCGGCACCGAGGTGCAACTTCAACAGGCCAAGCGCTTGATCCGCGAAGGGGCCGAACCGGCGGACGGTCCTGTAACCTTATCCGAGACGGGATAAGCCCTCTGATCCCCCTCAGCTCAGTCGTCCACCTTGACTGGACAGGTCGATCGTCCCGTGGAGGCCACCGCGGGCCGTCTGGCTACAGGAGCTAAAGGATTTAAGTGTAGGACCGAAAAGATCTATGAGGGCAAATAGGATTTAACTCACAAAGGACTTAAAAGGGAGATGGAGAAGGGCTTCCGCAGAGGTTCGAGCTTGTTCGCGTGTAACTTCCCCATCGCTGTCTTCACTGTGGATTTGGAGCGCAGGATTACGAGTTGGAGCCTTAGAGCAGAGGAGTTGACCCATCTCAAAGCTGAAGAAGTCATAGGGAAAGATTGTAAGGAGGTATTGCGGTTCTCTTGTTGTTCTAAAGGCTGTACCTTGAGACGCAGGGCACTTCAACCTGTTTACGAAGAGGATTGCGTCATCGAGGTCGACGGTAAAAGGCTAAACGTCGTCAAGATCACGGATTATCTTAGAGATGCCAAGGGGAACGTAATAGGGGGGATAGAGATATTCGAAGACCTAAGCGAACGCAGAAAACTGGAAGATGCCCTCCGAGAATCCGAAAGGAGGTTTCAGGACATTGCCCTCTGCTCGGCGGATTTCATTTGGGAAGTGGATGAGAGGGCGCGATATACCTTCGTCGCTGGAAGGGTGGAGGAGATCCTGGGCTACTCCCCCGAGGAGCTGATAGGTATGACCCCTTATCAACTCATGCCAAAGGAAGAGGCCGAGAGGATCAAGAAGATCTTCAGGAGGCTCGCAGCCAATAAGGAGCCCGTCGTCGACCTGGAGAACTGGAACTTGACCAGGGACGGAAGGAAGGTCCTCCTCTTGACCAATGGCGTGCCGATACTGGACGAGAAGGGAAGGCTCTTGGGGTATCGCGGCGTCGACAAGGACATCACGGAGCGCAAACGGATGGAGCAGGCCTTGCGAGAGGCGGAAGAACGATACAGGACCGTCGTCGAGAACTCGCCTTCTGGTATCTTCGTCCTTCAGGACGGCGTGTTGGAATTCGTGAACGATCAGTTCGCGAAGATCTACGGCTGCTCCAAGGGACATCTGTTGGGG
>QMLK01000180.1 GCA_003646705.1 Deltaproteobacteria bacterium
CGGGTGGGCTTTGGGACTTCATGGTCGAGCGGCACAAGACGATAGGGATGATGCTCTTGGGGACGTGGCTCTACGATCCCTTCTACCTTTACGTCAACAGGCCTATAGAGCACCTCAACGACCTCAAGGGGTTGAAGATGCGGACCGCAGCTAAGTACGACAAGATGATGAAGAAGCTGGGCATCATCCCGGTGACTGTGCAGTTCGGTGAGACCTATACGGCCCTTCAGCGGGGTCTGGTGGATGGTTTCGGTTGGCCGACCCTCGGTCCCAGACAATGGGGTTGGTTGGACTACTGTAAGTACGTGATCGATGTACCCTTCTATACCAGACAAAATACCTTCATCGTCTTCAATTTGAAGACCTGGAACGAATTGCCCAAAGCGGTCCAGGACAAGATCCTCGACATAACGATAAAGTTTGAGCCTGAGATGAAGGCCTACTTCGAAAAGGAGATCGAGAAGGAGAAGAAGGAGATGGCAAAGGTGGGGCTGAAGAGGATAAAGCTCTCGGATGAGGAGACGAGGCAGTTTCTGAAGATAGCCAGCGATGCCGTATGGGAGGACCTCTCCGCGAAGGTCCCCGATGTAGTCCCGACCCTGAAGAAGTTGATGGGTTACGAATAGAGGGAAAAGACCACGGGCCCCGCTTGGGCGGGGCCCGTGAGCGAAAGGGAAGGGCATGCTGCGCACCTTAGGTCGAGGGATCGTAAGGGCCACGAGGGAGATCTCGAACGTAAGTTTTGGTGGTGCCTTTGCGATCCTGTGTTTCGTGACGATCCTTGTGAACGTAGACGTGCTGTTGAGGTACTTCTTCGGCGCCCCCATCCTCTGGGCCACTGAGATCTCAGAGGCCGCGATCCTCTACATCACCTTCCTGGGCACCGAACGCGTCCTACGGGGTGATTCCCACGTGAAGGTGGACATCCTGATAAGCAGGATAGGCGGTCGCAAGAGGAAGGCCTTGGACCTCGCCAGCTCATGCATCGGGCTGGTGGTTTCAGCGACCTTGACGATCTTCGGGGTCCTCGTGACGTGGAGTTATTACAAGAGGGGTATCTACAACCCCTCTGCCACGGAGTTACCCCTCGCGCCTGTCATAGCCGTTATCCCCTTCGGTTCCTTTTTGCTTTCGGTGGAGTTTTGCACGAGGATCGCGAACAACCTCAAGGGCTTGATGGACAAAGGTGACTGATCCATGGAGTGGTGGGCAATCCTAACGGTAATCCTGGCGAGCCTGATCCTGCTGCTGGTGATAGGGGTCCCTGTCGCCTTTGCCTTCCTCTTCATAGACCTGGTCGGTGCTTATCTGCTGTGGGGCGGCCTCTCGGGGCTCGACCAGCTTGTGCTGAGCGTCTTCAGATCCATAAGCGTCTTTTCGCTCCTGCCCGTGCCTCTGTTCATCCTGATGGGAGAGATAATGTTCCTCTTCAACATAGCGCCCAAGATGATGGACGTCTTGGATCGTTGGATCGGAAGGATACCGGGAAGGTTGAGCCTCCTGGCGGTCCTGGCAGGCGTCCTCTTCGCCACCATGTCAGGCTCCAGCCTGGCCGGGTGCGCCATGCTCGGTTCGACCCTACGTCCGGAGATGGAGAAGCGAGGCTATGCCCGTGACTACGCCCTCGGTTCCATCATGAGCAGCGGGACCCTTGCGGCCATGATCCCCCCCAGTGCCTTAGGGGTGCTTTTGGCGTCTTTGGTGCAGATATCGGTGGGCGATTTTCTGATCGCCATCATCGTCCCAGGCCTCATCATGGCCTTTCTGTTCGGTTCCTACATCGTGCTGCGGGCCATCCTTCAGCCCAGCGTGGCCCCTCGATATGAGGTTTCCACCACCCTCTCCCTGCGGAGCAAGCTTCTCTCTACGGTCAAGTACGTGATGCCTCTGGCCATCGTCATCTTCCTGGTCATCGGCCTCATTTTCTTGGGATTGGCAACGCCTACGGAGGCAGCAGCCATGGGGGCCCTCGGTTGTTTCATATTGGCCCTCCTCTACAACGGCTGGGACTGGCAACTGTTGAAAAGGGCCGCTACAGGGACGGTCCGCGTTACGGTGATGATGTTCATGATCCTCACGGGGGCCGCTGCCTTCTCACAGATCTTGGCCTTCACCGGCGCCACCGAGGGCTTGGTCAGGTTCGCCACCAGCTTCCCCTTGGCCCCAATCATGTACGTGATAGTGATGCAGATCATCCTCATCATCATGGGGGCCTTTATGGAACCTTTATCCATCCTTATGATTACGATACCGATCTTTATCCCCATAATTAAAGTCTTAGGCATCAATTTACTGTGGTTCTCAGTGTTGATGTTGGTGAATATGGAGATGGCAACTATCACCCCGCCGTTTGGACTCGTGCTTTTCACCATGAAGGCAGTGGCACCAGAATATAGTATGGGGGAGATTTACAAAGCCAGTTTACCTTTTGTGATGTTAGATATAATGGCTTTGGCTATAATAATGCTATTCCCCAATCTTGTTTTGTATTTGCCGAGTTTAGCCCATCATTGAAGATGGAAAAAGAGACCCCAATCCTTAGACAACTTTCCTTTGACAGACTTGGAGGCAGTTTAGACTACCGAGGTATTAGATATATGTTGATCCGTCCTGAGACGGTCGTAGAGATCCAGAAGGTAACCGAAGAACTTTTTGGCAGGCAGTCCGCAGCCGAGATCTTGTTCAGGAGCGGATACAAGGGTACTTCCCTCACGACCACCAAACTCCTTCAACAAGGCATGAGTGCTGAGGAGATAATCGATTCCATGTTCAGGATGGGCGGGGAGCTGGGGTGGGGGGTTTTTGAACTGCTGGAGCTGGGAGCAGAAGAGGGAGGCCGATTCAAGGTGGCCGTCTCCAACTCCCCCTTCGCAGGAGTCTATGGACCCTCTGCCGTACCGGTTTGCCACCTCTTGAGGGGTGCCATCGCTGGTATCTTTTCGACCCTGTTCCAGCGCAAATTCAACTGTGATGAGGTTATGTGTTCAGCCCGGGGCGAAGAACGTTGCCTCTTCGTCGGGACGGTCCTTTGAGGGTCCCCTTATGAAGCGGATTGGAATCTTGTATCCGTCAGCGGGGGTAGCTGAGGCTGAGCTGCAGAAACCTCTCCCGGCGGATGTATCCCTTCACGTCACCAGGGTTCCGATGAGTGCGCCCAGCTACGAGGCCTTGCTACAGATGGCAGAGCACGTAGAGGAGGGGGCCAAGCTATTAGCCGATGCTAAGGTGGACGTAATAGCCTTTGCCTGCACCGCTGGTAGCTTCATACAGGGGGAGGGCTACGATCGCGAGATCATCGCCAGGATCACCCGCTGCACTGGTCTGCCTTCGACCACTACTACCACTGCGGTGGTTGAAGGGCTGAAAGAGCTGAAGGCGAAGGATATAGTTCTGCTGACCCCCTATGACG
>QMLK01000181.1 GCA_003646705.1 Deltaproteobacteria bacterium
ACTCCGTGACGACCCGCTGCAGGATCTCCTTCCTCTCAAGGAGGGGCCGGCGGGTGCAGTCCTGGCCATCCAAAAGGAGGATGTCGAAGACCATGTAGGTGGCGGGCAACTCCTTGGCCAACAGCTCGGCCTTGAAGGGATCGGAGACGTGTTCTCGTTGCTGCAGGGAGGGGAAATGGGGTCTGCCGCTGCGCAACACCACGAGCTCCCCGTCCAAGATCGCCTCCTCAGCCCTTACGGCCTCCGGGAGCCGCCTCACCAACTCGGGGTATCTGTGGGTGATGTCGAGGAGTCGTCTGTTCTGGAGGCACACCTCCCCATGGCGCAAGAAGAGGATGCACCTCGTCCCATCCCACTTGATCTCGAAGATGTGATCCCTGGAGTCGAAGGGTTCGGCCGCTGAATAGGCGAGCATGGGGGGGATCTTGCGGTCGAACATCTAAGCCTTCTTCTTGGCCCTCCTCGTCGTCTTTGCCCTCCCCTTCCCCGCTACGGCCACCTCCTTCTTGGGCACCTCTTTCTCCGTGGCCAGGACGCTCTGCCGGAGGGCTTCCATTAGATCGATGACCTTCTGGGCTTCGGCCTTGGGCTCCACCTTCACCTCCTGTCCCTCCGCCTTGGCCTTTATGATCTCCAGGAGCGTCTTCGTGTATTCGTCGTGGTACTTCTCCGGTTCGAAGTCCCCTGAGAGGTTCCTTATCAGGGCCTCGGCCATCTGGAGGACTGAGGGGTCGAAATCGACCCCCTCCACCCCATCTACCCCTTCGATCTCCCTCAAGGCCTGGATCTCCTCGGCGTAGTGGAGGGTGAAGGCCAGGAACGACCCGTCGTAGGGCTTCAGGGCCATGAGATGTTCCCGGTTCCTGATGACCACCTTCGCTAGGGCGGCCTTTCCCATCCGCTTCATGGCCTTGTGGAAGAGGGCGAAGGCCTCAAGGGCCACCTCCCCATCGGGGGTCAGGTAATGGGCTTCCGAGTAGTAAATGGGGGAGATGGCGCCATCGTCTACGAACCGGAGGATCTCGATGGCATCGGTGGACTCCTTCTTGGCCTTCTCGATCTCCTCGTCGGTGATGATGATCCAACGGTCCTTACCGTACTGATAGCCCCTGACCAACTCTTCGTTGGATACACGCCTGTTGCAGCTCGGACAGAACCTCTCCTGCTTTATCTTGGTTCCGCATTCCTTATGGAGCAACGAGAATTGAAGGGTCTTCTTCTTTACGGCGTTGTACATCTTCACCGGGATGGTCACCAAGCCACATTTGAGATAGCCCTTCCATACGGCCCTCATCTTTTACCTCCTGTTAGGATCTCTAAGATAGAATAGCAAAAAGCGGGACCTTTTCAACGAGGGATGCCTCGATAACGGGAGAGTTTCTCAACCAATTCAGGGGAAAGGGTCACAGGTTGGTTCAACTTGTAATCGAAGGCCACAAGGACGGCCTTTCCCCGCGCAACCACCTTCTCGTCCCCCTCTCTTACGAAGAGGTGCTCCAGGGTGAAGCTCGAGCTGCCCAACTTTGCAACGCGGCTGTAGATCTTCAAGCGATCGCCGAAACGGACTACCTCTTCGTAATCGCACTCTATCCGCGCCAGGATCAAGCCAAGGCTGAAGGGGTCCCGAGGGTCGAAGACGTCCATCTCCTTGAAGAGGTCGAAGCGGGCCCCCTCCATATAGGCTATGAAGTTGACGTTGTTGAGGTGGCCGAAGGCATCCGTCTCGTAGAGGTATATCTCACGACAGAAGACGTGGGGGTACTGCGAAGGATCAAAGGCCTTTCTCATCGCCGAAAGAGGGAGAAGAGAAGGCTAAGAAAAAGGCTCAAGATTATACATGTAACTATTGGAAAATAAAGGATAAAATTGCCCTTCCTGATGTAAATATCGCCGGGCAACCTGCCTACGAAGGGGATCTTGGGCAAGAGGAGGAGGACCCCTCCGAGGATGAGCATCAGGGCCCCGAAGATGATCAGGATCCTTCCCAGGCCCTCAAGAGGGTTCATCCCCTTTCACCCCCTTTCCCAGGAACCTCTCCTTTTCACTATATATGCATCCACAGTACTGTTGTCGATAGAGTCCCAAGGCCTTCGATTCCTCTATCCCTTCTCTCCATCCTTCTCTGAAGTCCCTGAGGAGGAAGGGCACACCGTACTCCTTCCCCAGGGCTTCTCCTACTTCCGATACGAGCTGAAAGCGCTGCTGTTTGCTGTAAAGGAGGGTAGTGGTAAAGGCATCGAACCTCCCGTGACGGGCCACTTGGACCGTGGCCTCCAAGCGCAGGTGATAACAGACCTGGCAGCGGTTTCCCTCCCTGAAGACCACGGCCCGAAGAAATCGCTCCAGATCGTAGCTATCCCTCCATATGATGCGGAGCCCTACCCTTTCGGCGTATTCCTTCAGGGCCTCGCGTCTTCTGACGTACTCGGTGTAAGGGTGGATGTTGGGGTTGTAGAAGAACCCCCATACCTCCATCCCCTCCCTCCGGAGGGCCTTGAGGGGGTATATCAAGCAGTTGGCGCAGCAGGCGTGGATTAAGACCCTCAAGCCCCCCTTTTCTCCCTCACGGCCGCCTGGGCGGCTGCCAGACGCGCTATGGGCACCCTGAAGGGGGAACAGCTCACGTAATCCAGGCCGATCTGGTGGCAGAACTCCACCGAGCTCGGCTCCCCTCCGTGCTCCCCGCAGATGCCCGTCTTCAGGTCCCCTCTGGTCGCCCTGCCCTTCTTGACTGCCATCTCCATCAGTTGCCCGACCCCCCTCCTGTCCAGCTTGGTGAAGGGGTCGAACTCCCAAATCCCCTTCTCCAGGTAGGCCCGCAGGAACTTACCCGCATCGTCACGGCTGATGCCGAAGGTGGTCTGGGTGAGGTCGTTGGTCCCGAAGGAGAAGAACTCCGCCTCTTGGGCTACCTCGTCAGCGGTTAAGGCCCCCCTCGGTATCTCAATCATGGTCCCCACCTTGTACTGCACCTCGAGCCCGTACCGCTCGAAGACCTCCTCGGCCACCTCGTCCACTATTCTCCTCTGGTCCCTGAGTTCCTCGACGTCCCCCACTAAGGGGATCATCACCTCCGGATGGACCTCGATCCCCTCCTCCTTCTTCACCTCGCAGGCGGCCTCGAAGATGGCCTGGGCCTGCATGGCGGTTATCTCGGGATAGACGATCCCCAAGCGGCACCCACGATGGCCGAGCATGGGGTTCGCCTCGTGCAGGGCCCTCACCTTCGCCTTCAACTCCTCGGGTGAAAGGCCCAGTTTTTCAGCCAGCTCCTCGATCTCCCGTTCATCGGCGGGGAGGAACTCGTGTAGGGGGGGATCGAGGGTCCTTATGGTCACGGGCCTTGAGCCCATGACCTTGAAGAGCCCTTTGAAGTCCTCCTTC
>QMLK01000182.1 GCA_003646705.1 Deltaproteobacteria bacterium
CCCACCATGGCCCCGCAGAGGACCGCCAGTTCCCCTGCCCCCCTTACAAAGGGGATGTGGAGGTAACGGGCGAACGCGTAATGGCCGGCCAGGTAGGAGAAGAGGGCGAAGGTCCCCGCGGTGACCATGACGGGGCCGATGGCCAGGCCGTCAAGCCCATCGGTCAGATTGACGCCGTTGGATGCCCCCACGATGACGAACAGGGCGAAGGGGACCCAGAGGGTGCCGAGGTCAGGGCGGAAGTGTTTGAAGAAGAGGAAGGTGAGGCGGGGATCGAAGTCCGGCCTGCGACATATCCACAAGGCGATACCGAGGGCGATCCCCGTCTGGAGCAACAGCTTCACCCTTCCGCTGATCCCCTTGCCGCCCTTCACCTTTAGGTAATCGTCCAGGAAGCCCACGGCGGCGAAGGCCATAACCGCGGCCACCACCAACCAGATGTAAGGGTTGTCCAAGCGCGCCCAGAGGAGGGCAGCCCCGAGGCTCGACACTATGATGAGGAGTCCCCCCATGGTAGGGGTGCCCTCTTTGGATCGGTGCCTCAAGGGGACGTCCTCCCTTACGCGCTGGCCCACCTCCATCTCCTTCAGCTTCCTTATGAGCCAGGAGCCGATCAGCAGCGACAGCACCAGGGCGGTCAGCGTCGCCCCGATGGTGCGGAAGGTGATGTAACGGAAGACGTTGAAGCCTATAAAGAGGGAGGAGAGCGGGTAGAGGAGGTGATAGATCATCCTTGGAGCCTCCCTTGGAGCCCCTCCAGGACCCTTTCCATGGCCATGATCCTCGACCCCTTGATCAAGAGCCAGTCCCCCCTCTTCAGGAAGGAGGAGAGGGCCTCGGCCAGCTCCTCGTGGTCTTGGGCTATGAAGACGTGTCCGTTGAGCCCCTTGTCGCGAGCCCCCTGGGCCACCGCCGGGGCGAGATCGCCCAGCAGGAAGAGACCCTCAAGGCCTAGCTCTGCACAGAGCTCGCCCACCCTCAGGTGGAAGGCCTTCGCTTGATCCCCCAATTCTGCCATGTCCCCGAGCACGGCTATCCGTCGTCCGCCGCGGGATGCGAGGACCTTGAGGGCTGCCTTCACGGCGGCGGGGTTGGAGTTGTAGGCGTCGTTGATCACCTTCACCCCCCCCAGCTCCAGCAGCTCCATCCTCATGGGCAGGGGCTCAAAGGCCTCCAGTCCCCCTTTGACCTCGTCCAAGGTTGCCCCCACCGCTAGGGCGCAAGCCGCGGCACAGAGGGCCGAATAGACCCCTCCCTCTCCCAGGACCTTCAAACGCAGGGGGACCTCCCCCCAGGGGGAGAGGAGGGTAAAGGTGGTTCCCCTCTCCTCGGGCCTTATCTCTTTTGCCCTCACCATGGTGTCCTCTCCCTTGCCGAAGGGGATCTTTTCGCCGGAGAAGCGCCGGGCAATGGCCTTTACGTAGGGATCGTCCCCGTTGTAGACGAAGGTCGATTCCCCTCCGAGGCCTTGCAGGATCTCGGCCTTCGCCTCTCGCACCGCCTCAAGGCTGGAGAGTCCCTCCAGATGTACCGGGGCCACGTTGGTGACGGCCCCCACGGTGGGCCTCGCTATCTGGCTCAGACGGCCTATCTCCCCAGGGACGGACATCCCCATCTCCAGGACCACCGCTTCAGCATCGAGGGGGGCCCGCAGTAACGAGAGGGGAAGGCCTATGAGGTTGTTGTAGTTGCCGGGACTGGCGCTGACCCTCCGCTTGAGGCCGAGGATACGGGCGACCATCTCCTTGGCCGTGGTCTTGCCGCAAGAGCCGGTGATCCCTATCACCGGGGCCTTCAGTCTGTCGCGCCACCAGGCGGCCAGGTCCCCAAGGGCCCTTAAGGTGTCAGGGACCTCGACGGCTGCCACGCCGTCAGGCAGCGGGAGGGGCCTCTGGATCAGTACCCCTCGGCCCCCCCTTCGGGCCGCCTCCTGTACGAACTGGTGGCCGTCGAACCTCCTGCCCTTCAGGGCGACGAAGAGCTCCCCAGGGGTCAGGGTCCTCGAATCCGTGGAGACGCCGGTGAAGGTCTGCTCCTCTTCCCCTTGGAGCCGACGTCCTCCCGTGGCCTCAAGGACCTCTTTGAGGCTCAATTCCATCCCTTGAGTTCCCTCAGGGCCCTCAAGGCCTCCTCTCGGTCGTCGAAGGGACGCCTCGAGGTCCCTATTATCTGATAGGTCTCGTGGCCCTTGCCAGCGATGAGGACCGCGTCCTGAGGGGATGCCTCCCTTAGGGCCCAGCGGATGGCCTCCCTCCGGTCGGGGACGATCTCGTGGGCCCTCCCCGGCAGGAGCCCCGACCTTATCTCCTCTATGATCTCGAGGGGGTCTTCGCCCCGCGGGTTGTCGGAGGTGACGACCACAAGGTCGGCGAGGCGCGAGGCCACCTCCCCCATCAAGGGCCGCTTCCCCCGATCCCTCTCCCCTCCACAGCCGAAGACCACGATCAACCTCCCCCTGACGAGGGGCCTCAGTCCCTTCAAGGCCTTCTCCAGGGCGTCAGGGGTGTGGGCGTAGTCCACGAAGACAGCCGGCTCCCCCCATACCTTCTCCATCCGGCCAGGGACCCTCTTCACCTGGGCCACCCCCTTGGCAGCGGCCTCCAAAGGGACCTCCAGGGCCAGGGCCGTCGCCACGGCCGCCATGATGTTGAGGAGGTTGTGGGGGCCGACCAGCGAGGAGGAGACCTCGATTTCCCCCTCCGGTGTGAGCAGGAGGGCCTCCGTCCCCTCCAGGGAGGTCCTCCAACGGAGGGCCCTTATGTCCCCCTCCTTTAGGCCGTAGCCTAACCTCTTCAGCCCTTTGATCCCCTCGGCCACCTCCTTCACCCTGGGGTCCTCCCGGTTGTAGACGGCCCAGGGGTCCTTACAGCTCTCCCTCAGGAAGCGGCGGAAGAGGAGGGCCTTGGCCTCCAGATAGGCCTCAAGGGTCCCGTGGTAGTCCAAGTGTTCCCTGCTCAGGTTGGTGAAGACCCCCACGTCGAAATGACACCCCCTGACTCGCCCCTGCTCCAGGGCGTGGGAGGAGACCTCCATGACCACGTCGGTCACCCCTGAAGACCTCATCTCCCTGAGGAGCCGCTGCAGCTCGTAGGATTCCGGGGTGGTGTTGTCAGCGGTGAGCTCCCTGCCGCAGTAGCGGTAGTTGACCGTGCCTATGACCCCTACCTCCCGTCCGGCCTCTCGGAGGATGGCCTCCACGAGGTAGGCCGTGGTGGTCTTGCCGTTGGTCCCCGTGATGCCCCCGAGGCGAACTTCCCGACTGGGATCGCCGAAGAGGCGGCAAGCTATCCTGGCCAGGGCCTCACGCGTATCCGGAACGATCGCCCAGGGGACCTGGCTAACCTCTGCAGGGGGCTCCTGGAGCAACAGCGCCCGGGCGC
>QMLK01000183.1 GCA_003646705.1 Deltaproteobacteria bacterium
CTGAGGACCAACGGCTCAAGATCGGGGCTCTCACCACCCACAGGCAACTCGAGCGCTCCGAACTCATAAGGGAGCGCTTCGGGGCCCTGGCCGATGCGGTCCAGAACCTGGGCTCGGTCCAGAATCGGAACGTGGCCACCATCGGGGGCAACATCTGCAACGCCGCCCCCTCGGCCGATACCGCCCCTCCCCTGCTGGTACATGAGGCCGAGGTGACGATGGAGGGACCTAAGGGGAGGCGGAGTATGGCCCTTGAGGAGTTCTTCCTCGGGCCGGGGAAGACCGCCCTCGGACCCGAAGAGGTCCTCCTCGAGTTCTCCCTGCCATGGCCCTCCGATGGGGCAGCAAGCGCCTACTGGAAGCACTCCCGCCGGCAGGCCATGGACCTGCCCATCCTCGGGGTGGCCATGTACCTGGAGGCGGAGCTGAAGGAGGCAGGGCCCCTCGGTGAGGCCTTCGCCCAAGGGGCCCCTCTGGAGGAGCTCCTCGAGGCCCTGGATCGGAGTGAGATCTATTGCAAGGAGGTACGCCTCGCCCTGGGAGTTGCCGCCCCTACCCCCATGAGGGCCAAGGGGGCGGAGGCGGTCCTCAAGGGGAAGAGGCTCTCGACGGAGGGACTCCTTGAGATGGGCCAGGTCGCCTCTGAAGAGGCCCAGCCGCGGGACACGGTACGCGGGGCGGCTTGGTACAGGCGAGAGATGATCAGGGTGCTGCCCAAGAGGCTCGCCCTCTTCTGCCTCAAGAGGATCATGGGGAGGAAGGGATGAAGAGACGCATAAGCTTTACGCTGAACGGGGAAAAGGTCGAGGCGGAGGTGGAGCCCCACTGGACGTTGCTTCGCCTCCTGAGGGAGGTCTTCGAGCTGACCGGGGCCAAGGAGGGCTGCGGGATGGGGGAGTGCGGTGCCTGCACCGTGCAACTGGACGGCAAGGCGGTGGTCTCCTGCCTGTTGCCGGCCCTCGAGGTGGAGGGCAAGGAGGTCTGGACCGTCGAGGGCCTGGCCGAACGATCCCCCTCGGGCCTTCACCCCATCCAGCAGGCCTTCGTCCAGCAGGGGGCCATCCAGTGCGGCTTCTGCACGCCGGGGATGATCATGTCGGCAAAGGCCTTGCTCGACGAGAACCCCCGGCCCACTGAGGAGGAGATAAAGACGGCCATCTCGGGCAACATCTGCCGCTGCACGGGCTACGTGCAGATCATAAGGGCCATAAAAGCTGCGGCCGAAGGAGGCGACGATGGAGGAGCTGAAGGTAGTCGGTAAACCCTTTCCCAAGAAGGACGCCTACGAAAAGGCCACGGGTCGAGCCATCTACATCCACGACCTGAAACTCCCCGGGATGCTCTACGGCAAGATCCTCTACAGTCGCTATCCCCACGCCCGGATCGTCAAGATCGACACCTCCCGGGCCGAGAGGCTTCCCGGGGTCAAGGCGGTCTTGACCGGCTACAACATCCCGGAGATCCGCTTCGGCTTCTACAAGGACAATATCCCCTTGAAGAAGGACAAGGTCTACGCCATGAGGGACGAGGTAGCGGCCGTGGCCGCCACAGACCCCGAGATAGCCGAGGAGGCCCTGAGCCTCATCGAGGTGGAGTACGAGGAGTTGCCCGCGGTCTTTGACCCAGAGGAGGCGATGAAGGAGGGGGCACCGCTCATCCACGAGGAGCACGGCACCAATGTGCTGAAGCTGCCCTGGAAGCTGGTCTGTGGCGACGTGGAGGAGGCCAAGAAGAGCTCGGCCCACGTGGTCGAAGACCGCTTCCGGGTCACCTGGGTCACCCACTGCTGCATGGGCACCAGCGGCTGCATCGCCCACTTCGACCCCCAGGGGAACCTCACCTTCTACTCCATCACCCAGATCCCTTATCTGGCCCAGAGGGACTTTCAGGAGGCCTTAAAGGCCCTGGGCCTCGGCGGCAAGAAGGTGCGAGTGATCCAGACCACCATCGGCGGAGGCTTCGGCTCAAAGCTCGACACCCACGCCTACGAGTACATCGCCATCCTTCTCGCCTGGAAGACCCGAAGGCCCGTGAAGATCACCTTCACTCGCGAGGAGGAGTTCAAATACACCTCGCCGCGGCAGCCGGCCATCATCCACATCTCCCAGGGGTGTGACCGGGAAGGGAGGCTCACCTTCAGGGAGGTGCACATGATCTTGGACAACGGCGCCCACACCTCCTGGGGGGCGACGACCCCCTCGGTCATGATGATGCCCATCTCGTCGCTTTACAAGGTCCCGAACGTCCTCTATACCGCCAAGTGCGTCTACACCAACAACACCTACTGCCAGGCGATGCGGGGCTACGGTAACCCCCAGGCGACCTTCGCCATCGAGTGCTCCATGGACCAGCTTGCCGAGGCCGCAGGCATCGATCCCATGGAGTTCAGGCTGATCAACGCCAACGAACCAGAGGAGACCACTCCTCAGGGCTTCAAGATCTCCTCCTGCGCGCTCAAGGAGTGCATCGAGGAGGTCGGCAAGCGCCTCAACTGGAAGGAGAAGCGCGGAAGGCGCGACGGCCGTGGTGTGGGGATGGCCTCCTTGATCCACGTGGGGGGTGGGGCCCGGGTTTACAAGTCGGACGGCTGCGGCACCATCATCAAGGTGGACGACTTCGGCAAGGTGGACGTCTTCACCGGGGCCTCGGACATCGGCCAAGGGGCCGACACCGTCATCGCCCAGACGGTGGCCGAGGAGCTGGGAGTGCCAGTGGAGGACGTCACCGTCATCATGAACGACACCGATGTGTGCCCTTGGGACGTGGGGGTCCACGCCAGCCGGACCACCTTCATCGCCTGCAATTCCGCCCTCGGAGCCGCTCGCAGGGTGAAGGCTGAGATCTTCAGGCTGGCCGCCCTGGTGCTGAACGAGCCCGAGGACGCCCTCGAGATAAAGGACAAGACGGTCTACTCCAGGAGGGCCCCCGAGAAGAAGATCGACCTGGGCAAGCTCCTGCGTGGGGCCCATTACCGCTCCCAGGGCCGGATGATCATGGCCGAGTACTTCTACGATCCCGACACCGAGATGCTCGGCCGGGACTTCAAGGGCAACTTCTCCAAGGCCTACGCCTACGGCACCCATGGCGTGGAGGTGGAGGTGGACACCGAGACCGGCCAGGTGAAGATCCTGAGGTATGTGGCTGCCCACGACGTCGGAAAGGCCATAAACCCCATGCTCATCGAGGGCCAGATCTATGGCGGGGCCATGATGGGGATAGGCTACGCGCTGACGGAACAGATGATCTTCGAACGGGGGGAGATGAAGAACCCCAACTTCCTCGATTACAAGATCCTCACCGCCAAGGACGTCCCCCCGATGGAGTCGGTCCTGATAGAGCCGTGGGA
>QMLK01000184.1 GCA_003646705.1 Deltaproteobacteria bacterium
TGGCCCTCTTAGTCCATCTCTTCGTCATATACGGGGGGCTCTTGGCCCTGTTCGGCTTCAACCTCTTCAAGTTCATCGCGAGGGCCAAGGAGGCCATGCTCAGCGCCTTCGTGACCAGGAGCAGCAGCGGCACATTGCCCGTGACCATGAAGAACGCCGGTGAGAACATGGGGGTCTCCAGGAGCATCTTCTCCTTCACCTTGCCCCTTGGGGCCACGATCAACATGGACGGGACGGCCATAGTGGCCAAGACCGAGAACGAGATCGACCTCAGCAAGTGGAGTTGAAGTCCCTCTTGGGGGAGAGGCGCTTTCCGTTCGTTTAAGCGCCTCTCCCTGTTATTGAAAACGGGACACATACCAAAGTATATTGGCCAGCCGAAGGAGAAAACGGGAAGATCAGTTCGTAGATCTTGTGGTTTTCTCGCTCGCTCTTTCCGCCATTTTTTATATCGCCCTCAAATGTGGCATTGATGAGGTCTTCTTATGGGGAATGGCCGTGGGCTTCCTCGTGGCCTTCCTCTGGCGTCCGGTCTACTGCAGGGTAGTACCCGCCCTTCGGCGTGTGGCAAGGACGAGGAGGCGCTTCATCGTAAAGGCACTCCTCTCCACCTTCGTTTTCATGTTCACCCCCTTTTTGACCCCCGTCTTGATTATTGTCCCTTTGGAAATTGTGTTGCCCATGCGCGCTGCTGTCTTGGCCACCCTTGTCGCCGTAGCCGAGTTCGGGTTACGCGGGGCCTTGGGTCGGGAGATGCGGTTTGACCAGGTTTGGAAGGCGGGAGGGAGGTGAGGCCGAGCCTACTGAAGTCCGCCATGGCTTCCTTGACCGATGGGGCCTTTGGGAATAAGATGCATCTTCAACAGTTTGGGAAGGGGCAGAGGCTCTGCGATGGCGAAGGTTTGCAAGACCTTTGAGGAGATAAACGAACGGATCAGGCGGGGGGAGGCGGTGGTGGTCACCGCGGAGGAGATGGTGGAGATCGTCGAGGAGAAGGGGCCCGAAGGAGCGGCGAAGGAGGTCGATGTGGTCACCACCGGGACCTTCGCCCCCATGTGTTCCTCTGGGGCCTTCCTCAACT
The DNA here is from genome assembly GCA_003646705.1 of Deltaproteobacteria bacterium. Classification (GTDB taxonomy): domain Bacteria; phylum Desulfobacterota; class B13-G15; order B13-G15; family B13-G15; genus B13-G15. Next base: position 1,082 of record QMLK01000184.1, read on the forward strand.
TCGGCCATACTCGTCCGCGGATAAAGGGGCATCGGGTGTTGATCAACAACGTGCCCGCTTACGCCGGATTGGCTGCGGTGGACATCTACGTCGGTGCCACAGAGCCCGCCATCGATGACCCGCTGAACAAGGTCTACCCGGGCAGCTTCGACTACGGCGGCGGCCACGTCATCGAGGACCTGGTGGCGGGTAGGACCGTCCACCTGGTGGTGGAGGGCTATGGCACCCATTGCTATCCCAACCGCAGGGTGGAGATGGACCTGAGGCTCTCCGACTTCCGCGACGCCTTCCTCTTCAACCCGAGGAACTGCTATCAGAACTACAACTGTGCAGTGAACCTCTCTGACAGGATCATCTACACCTACATGGGGGTCCTGAAGCCCCACGCGGGGAACATCAATTACTGCAGTGCCGGACAGTTGAGCCCGCTGTTGAACGATCCCTTCTACCGTACCATCGGCATCGGCACGCGCATCTTCCTCGGGGGCGGGGAGGGTTACGTGGTGTGGCACGGCACCCAGCACAACCCTCAGGCCCCGCGGACCTCTGCAGGGGTCCCCAAGGCCCCAGCGGGCACCTTGGCGGTGATCGGAGACCTCAAGGGCATGAGCTCGGAGTGGCTCAAAGGGGCGAGCATCCAGGGCTACGGCCCGTCCCTCTTCGTGGGGATAGGGATCCCCATACCGGTGCTGGACGAGGAGATGGCTCGCTTCACCGGGGTGAAGGACGAGGACGTATACGCCCAGATAGTGGACTTCGGTTGGGACTACCCTCAGATGGAGGTACAGGTCCTCGGGGAGGTGAGCTACAAGGAGCTCAGGAGCGGCAAGGTCCTCTTTCAGGGCAAGGAGGTCCCGACTGTGCCGCTCTCCAGCTACGTGAAGGCCCGCCAGATAGCCGAGACCCTGAAGGGGTGGATAAAGGAGGGGCGCTTCCTCCTCGGGAAACCCCAAGGGAGGCTTCCATCGCAGTCCTCCTGACCCCATGGCCCAGGCGGAGGTACTTTCGAGTTCCCTCTCCACAGAAGACGTTGAAAGGTCGGGCAGAGACCCTTAATTTGAGAAGGGAGAAGGAGATGGACGGGAAGATCCCAGATCAGAAGGAGTTGGAGAGGGAACTCAACAAGTACCTGGAGAAGAAGTACGGGGACAAGGTGCGGCTGGTCGTCTCCGCCCTCGAGCCCCATCCTTCGACCCAAGATCGGGGGGGGAAGGCCGACAAGAGGAGGCAATCCCCCATAGACTTCGACATAAAGCCCGAGGAGCTCATCTCCTATCTGAACACCTTCATCGTCAAGCAGGACGAGGCCAAGGAGATCCTCGCCACTAAGATCTGCACCCACTACAACCGGATAAAGTACTTCCTGGAGAGGAGTAAGGAGCCGGCCGGGGTCGGCGCCATAAAGAACAACATCATCATGATCGGCCCCACCGGAGTGGGCAAGACCTACATCATCAGGTTGATCGCCAAGAGGATCGGGGTCCCCTTCGTAAAGGGGGATGCCACCAAGTTCAGCGAGACGGGATATGTGGGCGGTGACGTGGAGGATTTGGTGAGGGATCTGGTGCACGAGGCCGGCGGCGACATCGAGAGGGCCCAATACGGGATCATCTACATCGACGAGATAGACAAGATCGCCTCCAGCGGCAACATCATCGGTCCCGACGTCTCCAGGACCGGGGTGCAGAGGGCGTTGCTCAAGCCGATGGAGGAGACGGAGGTGGACCTCAAGGCCCCCCATGACCCCATCGCCCAGATGGAGGCCATAGAGTACTACCGCCGCACGGGTAAACGTCAGAGGCGCTCCATAAACACCCGCAATATCCTCTTCATCGTCAGCGGGGCCTTCAACGGCCTTGAGGAGATCATCCGCCGTCGGATGAGCAAGGAGGGCATCGGCTTCGGCCAGGAGGTCAAGTCCAAGGACGAGAGGGTCCAATACCTGAAGCACGTCACAGCCGAGGACCTCATAGAGTATGGCTTCGAGTCGGAGTTCGTGGGTCGGTTGCCGGTGATCGCGGTCTTTGAGCCCTTGGAGGTGGAGGACCTCTACGCCATCTTGAAGAACCCCAACAGCCCCATCATCACCAGCAAGAAGCGGGACTTCAGGGCCTACGGCATCGAGCTGGTCTTCGAGGATCGGGCCCTGAGGAGGATGGCGGAGCTGGCCTACCAGCATAAGACGGGGGCCAGGGGGCTGGTGAGCGTGGTGGAGAGGGTGCTGTTGAAGTTCGAGCGGAAGCTCCCCTCCACGGGCATAA
>QMLK01000185.1 GCA_003646705.1 Deltaproteobacteria bacterium
CGGATCACCACGACGATCTCCAGGCCGTACTTCTTAGCGAACTCGAAGTCCCGCTGGTCGTGAGCTGGCACCGCCATGATGGCCCCGGTGCCGTACTCCATCAGGACGAAGTTGGCCGTCCAAACGGGCATCCGCCAGCCGGTCAAGGGGTTGCGGCAGTAGACGCCGAGGAAGACCCCCTCCTTGGAGAGCTCCTCGGAGGACCGCAGGAGGAAGTCCTGCCTTTTGGCCCGCTCCACGAAGCGCCTGACCTCGTCCTCTTGGGGTTTGCCCTTCGATAACTCCGTGACCAAGGGGTGTTCAGGGGCCAGCACCATGAAGGTGGCCCCGTAGACGGTGTCCACCCGTGTGGTGAATACGGTGATGGCCCCTGAGCCGTCCTCCAGGGGGAAATCGATCTCCACGCCCTCGCTCTTACCGATCCAGTTCTTCTGCATGGTGATGACGCGCTCAGGCCACCCTTCGAGCAGCCTATCGCACCACTCCAGGAGCTCCTCTGCATAGGCGGTGATCCGCAGGAACCAGCCCTCCAGCTCCCGCTTCTCGACCTCTGAGCCGCAGCGCCAGCACCTACCGGCCTCGACCTGCTCGTTGGCCAGCACCGTCTCGCAACCCGGGCACCAATTGACCTCGGCCATCTTCTTGTAGGCGAGGCCCTTCTCGTAAAGCCTCAGGAAGAAGAGCTGCTCCCACCGGTAGTAGGAGGGGTCACAGGTGGCGAACTCCCTGTCCCAGTCGTAGCTGAAGCCCATCCGCTTGAGCTGCTTCCTCATGTAGGCGATGTTGTCGTAGGTCCAGCGGGCGGGATGGACCCCGTGCTCGATGGCGGCGTTCTCCGCCGGAAGGCCAAAGGCATCCCAGCCCATGGGGTGAAGGACGTTGAAGCCCTGCATCCGCTTGTAACGGGCCACCACATCCCCGATGGAGTAGTTGCGGATGTGGCCCATGTGGAGCCGCCCCGAGGGGTAGGGGAACATCTCGAGCAGATAGTACTTCTGCTTGGAGGGGTCCTCACGGACCTTGAAGAGCCCCTTCTCCTCCCAGTACCTCTGCCATTTGAGCTCTATCCTTTGAGGGTCGTACCTCTCCTTCATCTGCCCAGCAACCTCCTGATCCGCAGTCTCAGGGCGTTCAGGCGTATGAAGCCCTCGGCGTCCCTTTGGCGGTAGACGTCCTCAGCTTCAAAGGTGGCGAAGTCTGGATGGTAGAGGCTCTTGGGGGACCTCCTCCCCACCACGGTACAGTTCCCCTTGTAGAGCTTCAGGCGAACGGTGCCGGTGACATCCCTCTGGGTCGCATCCACGAACTCCCACAGGGCCTCCATCTCCGGCGAGTACCAATAGCCGTAGTAGATGAGCTCAGAGATCTTGGGGATGAGGCCATCCCTCAGGTGCATCACCTCCCGGTCCATGGTGATGGATTCGATGGCCCTGTGGGCTATGTGAAGGATCGTCCCCCCCGGGGTCTCGTAGACCCCTCGGGACTTCATCCCGACGTAGCGGTTCTCGACGATGTCCACGCGGCCCACCCCGTTCTTCCCCCCAAGCTCGTTGAGGTGGCCGAGGAGCTCCGCCGGGGACATCCTCCTTCCGTCCACAGCCACGGGCACCCCGTCCTCAAACTCTATCTCCACGTAGGTGGGCCTGTCGGGGGCCTGTTCGGGGGAGACCGTGATGGTGAACATCCCCTCATCGGGTTCCTTCCAGGGGTCCTCCAGTACCCCGCCCTCGTAGCTTATGTGGAGCAGGTTGCGGTCACAGCTATAGGGCCTCTCCGGGGTGACGGGTATGGGGATCCCCTTCTTCCGGGCGTAGGCGATGAGGTCGCTCCGGGACCTGAACTCCCACTCCCTCCAGGGGGCGATGACCCGGATGTTGGGGTCGAAGTGGTAGTAGGTCAGCTCGAACCGCACCTGGTCGTTCCCCTTGCCCGTGGCACCGTGGGCTACGGCGTCGGCGCCCTCACGCTTAGCCACCTCCATCTGGCCCTTGGCGATCAGCGGTCTGGCGATGGAGGTCCCGAGCAGATAGCCCCCTTCGTAGATGGCGTTGGCCTTCAGGGCCCGAAAGACGAAGTCCCTGGCGAACTCCTCCTTGAGGTCGTCGATGTAGACCTTGGAGGCCCCGGTGCGGAGGGCCTTCTGCCTCACCTCCTCCAAGTCCTCGGCCTGACCGATGTCGGCGCAGTAGGCGATCACCTCACAGCCGTAACGCTCCTTGAGCCAGGCGAGGATCACGGAGGTGTCGAGCCCGCCGGAATAGGCGAGGACGATCTTCTTGACCTCTTGGCTCATCTGACCTCTCCTTTGAGCTTTTTCCTGAGGAACCTGGTGTCCATTCTATCCTTCTCCCTGAGGGTTCCTTCCTTGAGCTTGAGCAAGCCTCGAAGATCGCAAAGAGGAATCCTTACCCCCTCCACCGTGGTCCACTGGCGGTGTCGTAGCATATCGCCGAAGGTGGCTACTTCCCCCACTTTGGCCATAAGGTCTATGGAAAACCCCTCCGGTGTTCCGTACCTTACCACCGCGTACTTCAAAAGGTCGGAAGATGAAATTTCATCTACTGCCTCGTCCTCGAAGAGTTCGTGAAGGGCCTCCTTCAGCCTCCTTACGTTCTCAGCCCCGGGATCGACCATGATGTCTATGTCCTCGGTGAAGCGGGGCAACCCGTGGAGCATCACAGCCATGCCCCCGATGAGGAGATAATCGACCCTTTTTTCGTTCAACTTTTCACAGAGCTTCAACAGCAGATCCCTCAGCCCCTCGACCACCGTTCCCTTTCCCTCTGGGCCTCCTCCAGGGTCTGGTACTTGAAGATACCCCTGGGAGAGGGGTTGCGGGGGAAAGCATCGAGGAGGCTAAGGACCCTGCGGTAATAGGATTGGTCTGGCTCCATGACCCAGAGGTCCCCTTCGGCCTCCTCCAGGGTCCTGAACTTCTTTACCCAACCCCGCCTCACCCCATCAACCACTCCAAGATCGCCTTCTGGACGTGAAGGCGGTTTTCGGCCTGATCGAAGACCACCGACTGCGGTCCGTCCATCACCTCATCGGTTATCTCCTCACCCCGATGGGCCGGAAGGCAATGCATTACCAGGGCTCCTGGGGCGGCCAGCTCCAATAACGCCCCGTTGAGCTGATAGGGCTTGAAAACCTCGAGGCGTTGCTGGTGTTCGGATTCTTGCCCCATGGAGGCCCACACGTCGGTGTAGAGCACTTGGGCCCCCCGGGCTGCCTCCTTGGGGTCGTGGGTGAGGAGGACCTTGGCCCCCTCCTCGAGGGCCCTCTCCAGGATCCGTCTGTCCGGCTCGTAGCCGGGGGGGCAGGCC
>QMLK01000186.1 GCA_003646705.1 Deltaproteobacteria bacterium
GTATGTCCCCTTGAGGACCTCCAAGGCTTCTTCTCCCGGCTATCGGAGCCCAAGGTCCTGAAGATAATCCAGGGGTGCGACCATTTTTACGCATGGGGGATGCACACCTTGGCGGGGAAGGCCTTCGGGGAGTTCCTAAGGGATTTCTTCGTACGGGATGAGGGGGATTGAGATCCCAGGCCCTAGGGAGATCGCCCTTGAGACCCCCGCGAAGGAGGGCGAGGACGTGGAGCTAAGGGGCGAGGCCTTAGAGGCCCTCCTCTTGAGGGACCCCCATAGGGGGGAGATAGTGACCGTGAAGGACCCTAAAGGGAAGGAGTTCCGAGGGAGGATAGTGGCGCTCGGGGACACCGTCACCACCCTCCATCTCTTTGAGGAGCTGAAGAAGCCCACTGAACCCCCCTTTGACCTCTGGCTCCTTCAGGCCCTTCCGGACAAGGAACGGATGGAACTGATCATCCAGAAGGCCACAGAGCTCGGCGTGAAGGTCATCGTGCCCTTCAAGTCCTCGAGGTCCATCTCCCTCGAGGAGCGTGAGGCCCGCCAGCCCAAGGCCCATCGGTGGGGACACGTAGCCCTCAAGGCGACGAAGCAATGCCGGAGGGCCTACCTCCCCTATGTAGCCCCCTATTGCCGCTTCGAAGAGGCCCTCAAGGCGGCCGAGGGCTTTGAGAGAAAGCTGATGCTCTACGAGGGGGAGGGACGATCCCTGGCCTCAACCATAAAGGATACTCCCCCTCCCTCGAGGGTGGCCCTCCTGGTGGGCCCGGAGGGAGGGTGGGACCAGGGTGAGGTAAAGAAGGCAAGGGCATCAGGCTTTACAGTATGCGGTCTTGGAGGCAGGATCCTTCGCACCGAGACCGCGGCCATCGCCGCCTGCGCCATCCTGATGTACGAATGGGGAGGTCTGGCATGAAGGGGCTTAAGATCACCATCGGCGACACCGCTTTGGAGGTGGAGCTCTTGGAGAACGAAACCGCAGCAGCGCTCCTTGAGGCCCTACCCTTCTCCTCCAGGGCCTCCACCTGGGGCGATGAGGTCTACTTCTCCGTGCCGGTGAAGGTGGAACTCGAGGAGGCCTTCGCCAGAGAAGTGGTCCAGGTGGGGGATGTAGCCTACTGGCCTGAGGGTCCTGCCCTCTGCCTCTTCTTTGGCCTGACGCCTATAAGCGCCCCTGGGGAGATCCGTCCTGCAAGCCCCGTGACCCTGGTGGGCCGAATAGTCGGTGATCCCCTGATCCTCCAAAAAGTCAAGGGGGGCAAAGAGGTAAGGGTGAAGAAGGCCAGGTAAGAGAAAAGGGCTGTGGAGGGTTCTCCACAGCCCCGCCGCAGCTCCTAAGTGACGACTTACTGCTTTGCCCCTTTGAAGGTACCGTCGCAACCATCGGGGTTATTGAAGGTCCCTTTTATGTGCCACCTATCCCCCACCTTGTAAAAGATGGCCTTCATCGTCACATCGTTCTCTCCCTCAAATTCCGTGCCCGGGACGCCGAAAGCAGTCCCTTTGAATTTGCACTTCCCCTCCCCTATGGGTGCTATCACCCCTGTGATGTAAAAGATCTTGTTCCCTTGGGCATCGAGGAGCGTCCCCCTAAAACGGGGTTCACACTGGGGCTGGTGGAAGACGAAATAACCACCGTGGACCTCCCCGGGAGTTTGGCACATAGGATCAGGGGCGGTGGAATCCTTAAAGGTAGCTCGGTACTTCCCTCCGATACAACACTGGGGAGCGCCTTGGGTAGAAGAGACGAGCCCCGTCAAGAATATTGCTAAGGCTGTGACGATAACCACCCTCAAGAGCTTCATGCTGTCACCTCCTTGCGATTTTGATCCTTCAAAGGACCCTCGAGGGACCCTCGAGCTTGAAAGTAGAAAGGCACTCAACAAGTTTCACGGATTCAGCCACCGGCTTTTTACGGCCAAAGAATCTCCAACCCTATCTCTCACCTCCCCTCAACACCTTGGATAGCCTTATCTCTCCCTTTACGGCACCGTATAGGTGCGGCTGCGACGCACATTCCTCCTCCAGTCGGAGGTGATCTCATCTATATAGGTGACGGAACAAGAGACCCCCATCGTAAAGGTGAAGGGGCGCGAGCCCACGAACCTGCCCGAACGAGAAGGGTTCTCAAGGAGCGTCATGGTCCCATTGAAGGGAGGGTCGTCGATCCTCACATAGGCCGAGACCCTCCCTGCCCCAGCCTTGTCCCGGTCTGTCACGATAATGGTTATGGAATTCACCCAATCGGGGACAATGCTTATCCTCGCGTCATACCCTATAGGGGCCTCGCTGAAATAGAGTTCCCCCTTCTGCAGGAGGACCTTCATCTGGTCGGCCCTATCGAATCGTATCGTCATGTCTCCTTCTTTCGGCTCCGTCAGTCCCGCATAGGTCAACCTCCAGTGGAGGTCCGCCAGCACATGGCCATCCATGTTGAAGACCTGATTGACGGTGAAGCGGAGGATGACGTTGTTGAGGGATTTGAAGTCGTATTCTATGGCCTTTCTCAGCCTAACCCATCCCCGGGGGTAGTTCACGTAGTTGCGCGAGATGAGGCCCATGTAGCGCTCGAGATCCCTGGACATATAGGCCAAGGCCAACTCCTGGGCCTTCTGCTGGACGAGGTCTGTAATCGTCATAGGTAGGTAAATAAGCCGTACGAGGCCGAAGTCCACTAAGGGAACCGAGGTGGCACCTGTGCTATCGGTAACCCTCACGGTGAGGTTATAAGGGTAACGAGGGGTCGGGACAAAGCGGTAACGCCACCTGTGCCGGCCCACCGCTTCCTGCCAGGTGCGGCCTCCGTCGAGGGAGACCTCCACTTTCTCCACGCTGCCTTCATATGCGGTCGCCTCCCCTTCTATGAGGACCTCGCCCCTGATGGTCAGGTCGTCCCTGGTCAGAAGGACGTCCTTGGCCCCCTTCAGCTCCAGTCCACCGATTCGGGCCGAGGAAACGCTCGGGGCCTCTGCTAGTGCAGAACTCGTCGCCATCAACACAAAGGTGAGGACGATCACCAAGGGCCACTGCTTCCCTATGCGCTTCATGGTTGCCTCCTCGCTACCTTAGCATAACCATACTATTAGTCCCCTTTCGGCCTCAAAAGTTCAATTTAAGACTGAGGGAGTGAACGGCCTCCCCGTAGTCGGCATCTGGGGAATCCTCGTCGTAATCGCTGTAACTGGAGGAGAGGGTGACGGTGGCTGTGAACTTGTCCGATCGCTTAATGACCTGATCGAAGTTCAGGGCGAAGGACCATCTGGTGTTGTCGGCCGTACCGAGGTAAGGGGAGTTATCGCAGTGCTCCAC
>QMLK01000187.1 GCA_003646705.1 Deltaproteobacteria bacterium
CCTGAAGGGGAGGTGATAAGGCATCTGAGGATAGCGGGTTATGTCCCCGTGGACTCCTTCCCCTTGGTCAAGGAGGCCTACGAGGTCCTGAGGCAGGGGGACCGGGAAGAGATGGAAGCCTTGGCCAAAGAGAGGGCCTCCCGAGCGGCAGAGGACGGAAAGAAGCGCTTCTGGCGCCTCAAGGAGGTCCCTGAGGCCCCTCCCCTCCTCTCTTACCTCGACCTCTTCCCCCTGCTGACGGAGAGGCGGGAGGCCTTGGGGGACCTCCTCCAGCATGAGGAGATGGGCTTGGTGCTGACCTTAACCGTGGTCTTCTTCCTCCCCCCTTAGGGGAGGTCGCGCCTGCAGGCCACCACCTCCTTCACAGTGAAGCACCTGTTGCAGGAAAGGCAACGGGCCGGTGAACGGTCCCCTTCTGCCCACCGCTTGGGCAGCTCGGGCTCGGCGATCAACGGCCTGCAGAAGGCGACCGCCTCTATCCCCCTCTGGATCACGTCCAAGACCACCTCAAAGCTCCTCAGCCCCCCCACAAGGATGAGGGGCAGGGAAGGCAGATGCTCCTTGACGTATAGGGCCACCTCCAAGTTGTAGGCCTCCCCCTCCCCCGGCTTGACCCCTTCCCTGATGATCTCCTCGACCGGTGCCACCCCTCTGCTTATCTCAGCGCAGTGAAGGCCTGAGGCCGCCAATCCTCGGAGGACCTCTACCACCTCCTGGGGACCGTTTCCCCTCTTGCCGCCGTCCACGCCTAGCTTCACGGCCACGAGGAACCCGTCTCCGGCCAAAGCCTTGATCCCCTCGATGATTTCCTTCAGCACCCTCACCCCTCCCTCGCGACCGCCGTAACGGTCCTCCCTCCTGTTCATCCGAGGGGAGAGGAAGGCCGACAGAAGATAGCCATGAGCGGCGTGAAGTTGCACCCCATCGAAGCCCGCCTCATAGGCCCTCCTGGCCGCCTGGACGAACTTCTCGACCACCTCCTCTACCTCCCCCTCGGCCACCTCCCTGGCCCCGAGGGAGGGGGAGGGAGCGATCCTGGGCCCCTCCGCTGCCCGGGCCAAGGCCCCTCCATGGGCGAGTTGGAGGAGGACCTTGGCCCCAGAGCCATGTACCACCTCGGCCAACCGAGAGAGCCCCTCGATGAGGGAGTCATCGTACACCCCGATCTGACCTTCGTTGACCTTCCCCTCCGGGGATACGAAGGCATGGCCCGTGATATCGAGCCCTATCCCCCCTTCGGCCAGGCGTCGATGGACCTCCAGGAGGGCGTCGGTGACCTCCCCCTTGGGACCGGCCATCCTCATGTTGGTGGCGGAGCGGACCAACCTGTTCCTCAGTGGGAGCTGGCCCAACCTCCACTGGCCGAAGACTACCTCCTCCATGGGCCTTGTCGGTGTTAGCGCGAAAGGACCTCAAAGTCAAGCCGAGGAGGCCTTGACAGAGGGGAAGGGCAAGCGTAGATTTAAAGAGGACCGCGGGGTGGAGCAGTCAGGTAGCTCGTCGGGCTCATAACCCGGAGGTCGCAGGTTCAAATCCTGCCCCCGCTACCAAAGAGGCGAGGAGGGCTGGAGGGACCAGCCCTCTCTTTTTTGGCTCTACTGCTGCCCTTGCAAAATGCCCATCGTTGTGTTAAAGGACAAGACCACTAAGCACACCCCTTGATCGTCCGGGTGGTGCCCCTAGGGTTCCCGGCCGAGGGGATGGGGGTGGAAGGAAAAAAACCAAGGAGGGATGGGATGCCCGTAGTCACGATGAAGGAACTCCTCGAGGCAGGGGTCCACTTCGGCCACCAGACCCGCAGGTGGAACCCGAAGATGGAGCCCTATATCTTCGGGTCCCGTAACGGGATCCACATCATCGACCTCCAAAAGACCGTCCAGTTGATGGATGTGGCTTATGAGTTCATCCGCGACACCGTGGCCGAGGGCAAGACGGTCCTCTTCGTCGGCACCAAGAAACAGGCCCAGGAGGCGATCTACGAGGAGGCCACCCGCTGTGGCATGTTTTACGTAAACCACCGCTGGCTCGGCGGCACCTTGACCAACTTCCACACCATAAGGAAGAGCATCGAAAAGCTGAAGCGCCTGGAGCGTCTCGAGGAGAGTCCGGAGTTCCAGGGGCTCACCAAGAAAGAACTCATCAAGTTGACGAAGAAGCGGGGAAAACTCCGCAGGAACCTGGGCGGCATAAAGGACATGGAGGAACTGCCCGGGGCCATCTTCATCGTGGACCCGAAGCGGGAGGAAATCGCGGTCAGGGAGGCGAGGAAGGTGGGCATCCCCATCGTGGCCATCGTGGACACCAATTGCGACCCCGACCTCATAGATTACGTGATTCCGGGCAACGACGATGCCATCCGTGCCGTGAGGCTCTTCTCCTCCAAGATCGCCGATGCGGTGTTGGAGGGCAAGAGGCTGAGGGAGGAGAGGCTCCAGAGGGAACTCGAGGGACAACTCCCCGAGGAATCGGAGGAGCGGGCCGAGGCCCCCCAGGAAGAGGGCCCTGAGGTGGTGATAGTCTCCGAGGAAGAGGGGCCTTATGAGGAATACGAGGAAGTAGAGGAGGAGGTGGAGGCCCGATGACTGAGGTCAGCGTCGAACTGGTCAAGGAACTGCGGGAGAGGACCGGCGCAGGCATCATGGACTGTAAGCGGGCCCTCCAAGAATGCGGAGGGCAGATAGAGGAGGCCATCACCCTCCTCAGGAAGAAGGGGCTGGCCAAGGCCGCCAAGAAGGTGGGAAGGGAGACCTCGGAAGGGCTTATAGGCTCTTACATCCATGCGGGCGGCAAGATAGGGGTCCTCGTAGAGGTCAACTGTGAGACCGATTTCGTAGCCCGTACCCCCGACTTTCAAAACCTCGTGAAAGAGATCGCCATGCACATCGCGGCCATGAGCCCCAGGTACATCAGCCCAGAGGACGTCCCCGAAGAGGTCCTGGATAAGGAACGAGAGATCCTGCGGGAACAGGCCAAGTCGCTGGGGAAGCCGGAACACGTGGTGGAGAAGATCGTGGAGGGCAGGCTCAGGAAGTTCTTCGAGGAGAACTGCCTCTTGGAACAACCCTACATCAGGGACCCCAATATGACGGTGCGGGAGTTGGTCTCCAGCACCGTGGCCAAGCTCGGGGAAAACATCACCGTACGCCGGTTCGTCCGCTATCAGCTCAACGAACCTCTGGAATGAGGTATCGAAGGGTCATGCTGAAGTTGAGCGGTGAGGTCCTCTCAGGGGGAAAGGAAGGGTTGGTGGACCTCAGGAGGGTGAGGAGCATCGCCGAGGAG
>QMLK01000188.1 GCA_003646705.1 Deltaproteobacteria bacterium
CCTATCCTCTCCCCCTCAGGCTTGTGAGGGGCAAGGGATCTCCTTCTTATCTCGTCCAAAACCTGGGCAAGGTCCCTCCGCTCCTCTCCTCCCCTGTACTGCCCCTTTGTCCACACCTCTGCCACGTCCTCCCGTACCTTTATGGAGAGGACCTCCCCCCTTTCCCTTATCAGCCCTTCGGTAAAACACATACCCGTCAGCAGAGCCTCATCCTCTCCGGGGGTCCTGAAAAGGGTGCAGTACCTCCGGCCGTTCAGCAAGACGAGGAGGGGTGCCTCTTCAATGATCTCCTCTTCCCTCTGCACCCAGCTCCCTTTTGAGCAGTACAGTACCTTGCGCTTCACGCCTTAATTATGCCTCGCTACCTCGGGGAAGTCGAAAGCGGGGCTACCCTCACGAAGGCTCACGCAGGGCTATGAGGCTGTTGCCTCCTTCGCCTTCTTTCTGACTATGACCCTCTGTTCCTCGGGGATGGGAGGGGGAACAGGCTCGCCGACCAACTTCTTCACCGCGGCAAAGCGATCTGGACAAACCTCGTAACAGGTCCCACACTTTATGCACTTCTCTTGATCAACTATGTGGATCAGGTTCTTGTCGCCCGAGATGGCATCCACAGGGCAGCGGCGGCGACAAAGGCCGCATGCCTGGCACTTGTCCGGATCGATCCAGTAAGAGGGCACCTCGCGGAGGAGCTCTTCGACCTCCTCCTTGGAGTAGAGGTCCTTGTACCTCTCTATGTCATCGAACCGCAGGGCGAGCTTGTCCTTCTTGGCCAGCTTGATGTAGGGGACGAGCTTCGTAAGGTCCTCGAGCTTCTTCCGCAGCTGTTCGCCCTCCAGCCCCTCAGCCTCCCCCAGCGGACCGAGTTCCTTTATCTTGTTGCTGAACTCGTCTATGAGGTTGGCAAAACGGATGCCCTCGCTGGAGCTACACCAGTCGATCATCAACCTCTCGGGATTGACCCCTTCGTGTTCTAACAACCTCTTACAGAGCTGGACCATGTTGAAGGCGTGGTAGTTGCCACCGGTGGCGTAGTTGCACTCCCCGGGCCAGCAGCCGATGATGCACACCCCGTCCATCCCCTTGGAGAAGGCCCGGAAGATGAAGGCCATGTCGACCCTCCCGGAGCAGGTGACGCGGATCAACCTTACTGCGGTCGAGTATTGGAGTCTGGAAACTCCAGACACGTCAGCCGCGCCGTACCCTCACCACCAGCACACAAAGCCCAGGATCTTAGGTCTGTATTTGAACCCTGCGTCCATCTCGACTCCTCGAAACTTCCCCTTTGATCCCTACATAGCTGCGAAGGCTACGTCTATCTGTCTGCCTACCTCTTCGTCGGTGAAGTGCTTGAGGCTGATGGCCCCTGCGGGGCATACGGCGTTGCAGAGGCCATCTCCCTTGCAGATGATGGGGTTGACCATGGCCTTTTTGCCCTGCTTGGTCTCCCTCAGCTCCACCGCTCCGTAGGCGCAGACCTGTACGCAGGCTCCGCACCCGATGCACCTCTTCTCCTCCACCTCTGCGACCACCCCCGAGGCGATGACTATGTCGTGAGACAGCAGCGTCAGCACCCTGCCCGCGGCCCCGTAGGCCTGGTTGACCACCTCCTGGATGTGCTTGGGGTAGTGGGCCGTGCCGCAGAGGTACACGCCCTCGGTGTCGAACTCCACGGGCCTCAACTTGACATGGGCCTCCTTGAAGAAGCCGTCCTGGTTCAGAGGGACCTTGTAGAGCTGGGCGATCCTCTCGGCCTCCTCGGACGGGACCACCGCAGCGGCCAGGGCCAGGACGTCGGCATCTATGGCCAGGGGCAGACCCAACGTCGGGTCGGTCACGGTGACCCTCAGCAGACGCCTACCCCCCTCCTCAACGACCTCCACCTGCGGCTTGTCCTCTGGTTCATACCGGATGAAGGTCACCCCCTTTTCGGAGGCCTCGCGGTAGTAATCCTCCCGGAAGCCGTAGGTCCTCATGTCGCGGAACAGGACGTAGATGTCCACATCGGGGTTGATCTCCTTGAGCTTCAGGGCGTTCTTTACGGCCTGGCTGCAGCAGACGCGGCTGCAATAGTTCCTCTGCTCGTCGCGGCAGCCGACGCACTGGATCATGACCACGGTCTGCGCCTGGGTCACCTGCTCATCGCCCTTGGCAATCCGTTCCTCCAGCTCCAGGAGGGTCATGACCCGCGGGTCCTCTCCGTAGAGGTACTCGGTGGGCCTGTACTCCTCTGCGCCGATGGCGATCACCGTCGCCCCATGCTTTATCTCCGTGAGCCCCCTCTCCGACTCCACCACCGTTACGAAGTTCCCGACGTAGCCAGCGGCCTCCTTGATCCTCGCCTCCGTGTAGACGTGGATCAGGGGGTGCTCGTGGACCTTCTTTATGAGGTCCCGCAGGAAGGCCTGAACATCCAGCCCCTCTATGGTGTGGTGGAGCCTTCGGGCCATCCCACCGAGCTCCCTCTCCTTCTCCAGGAGGTAGACCTCATATCCCTGGTTGGCTATGGAAAGGGCACAACTCATCCCGCCTATGCCCCCACCGATCACCAGCGCCGATTTGTCCACCGGAAGCTCGAACTGCCCCAGAGGCTCGAGGGCTATGGCACGGGCCACGGCCATCCTCACGATGTCCTTCGTCTTCTCGGTGGCCTCCTCCCTCTCCTTGGAGTGGACCCAAGAACAGTGCTCACGGATGTTGCACATCTCCATCAGATAGGGGTTGAGGCCGGCCTCCCGAACCGTGTCCTGGAACAGCACCTCGAGGTTCCTGGGGGAACAGGCAGCGATGACCACCCGGTTCAGCCCCTTCTCCTTTATCGTCTCCATTATCTTCTGGCAGGCCCCGGTGGTGCACCAGAAGAGCTCTTTGTCGGCGTAGACCACATAGGGCAGGGTCTTGGCGTACTCAACCACCTGAGGGACGTCCACCACACCGCCTATGTTCGCCCCGCAGTAGCAGATGAAGACCCCCACTCTCGGCTCCTCCCCGGACACGTCCCGTTCGGGCGGATACACCTTCTCCACCGTCAGCTTCCCCCGCCTGCGCTTGAGCAGCTCTCCACACAGGGAGCTGGCCCCGCTGGCCGAGAAGACCGACTCGGGGATGTCCGTCGGTCCTTGGAAGGCCCCGGTCACGAAGACCCCGGGCCGGGTGGTCTCGAGGGGGTTGAAGGGATTGGTCTTGCAGAAGCCGTGGGGGTTGAGCTCGATGCCGAACTTCTCCGATAGGGCCTTCGCATCGGCCGGAGGAGTGAGCCC
>QMLK01000189.1 GCA_003646705.1 Deltaproteobacteria bacterium
CCCAAGTTCGTAAAGGACAGGGTCGACGAGGCCTCACCCCTTGTAATCGTCCCGATTGTGATCACAGCCCTTGGGTCCCTGATCCTCGGCCTCTTTCCGGATCTTCTGCTCAACTTCTTACGATTGGCCGGTCTGGCCACCAAGACCATCTTGGGAGGTTGAGGCATGAAGAGAGCCCTCTGTCTGGCCATCGCCTCAGTAGCCCTTCTCGGTTTCCTCCTCCCCCACAAAGGGGAGGTCCATTACCTCTGGCAGAGGGTGCCCGTCTTCGACCTCATCTTCGGCTTCTTGGGCTGCCTCCTGCTGATCCTCTTCTCTAAGGCCTTGGGACACCATTGGCTGCAGAGGCCGGAGGATTACTATGATTGAGCCCTTCCATCCCTTCCTCCCCTACCTGGTCGGCGCCCTGCTGGTCCCCTTCCTCCCAAGGGGGCCTAAGAAGGCCCTGCTCCTCTTGGTGCCCGCCTTGGCCTTTTGGGACCTCCTGCGGATGCCTCAGGGGACTTATTGGCAGGTCCCCTTCCTCGGGTACCAACTGGTCCTCGGGCAGGTGGACAAACTGAGCCTCGTCTTCGCCTACGTCTTCGTCATCATGAGCTTTGCGGGGTTGCTTTACGCACTGCATGTGCAGGACGACCTGCAGCACGTTGCGACCCTGGTCTATGCAGGCAGTGCCCTCGGCGTGGTCTTCGCCGGTGACCTCTTCACCCTCTACGTCTTCTGGGAGCTGATGGCGGTAGCCTCCGTCTTTCTCATATGGGCTAAGCGAGAACCACGGGCCCTTGCCGCCGGCTTCAGATACCTCTTGGTCCACCTTTTCGGAGGAGCCTGTCTCCTGGCTGGGATCGTACTGTGGGCCTCCCAACACGGCTCTCTGGCCTTCTCCGGCCCCCTTACCGGCGGTGGCTGGGGGTTCTGGCTGATCCTGCTGGGCTTCACCTTGAACGCGGCCGTCCCTCCTCTCCACCCCTGGCTGCCCGACGCCTATCCGGAGGCCACCATCACGGGAGCCGTGTTCCTCACCGCCTACACGACCAAGGCGGCAGTGTACACCTTGTTGCGCGCCTTTCCAGGAGTGGAGGTCCTCGCCTGGTCCGGTGCCGTAATGGCGGTCTATGGGGTGGTCTGGGCCATCGTGGAAAACGACATCCGGCGCCTGCTCGCCTACCACATCGTGAGCCAGGTGGGCTACATGGTCTGCGGTGTAGGCCTGGGGAGCTATCTCTCCATGAACGGCTCAGCCGCCCATGCCTTCTGCCACATCCTCTACAAGGCCCTCCTCTTCATGGGGACGGGGGCGGTGATCTACTCCACCGGCCTGAGGAAGATGACGGACCTCCAGGGGCGAGACCTCCATTGGCAGATCCCCTTAAGCCTCGTCTTCTACATGGTGGGGGCCTTCTCCATCTCAGCGGTCCCCCTCTTCAGCGGCTTCATCTGTAAGCCAATGATCGTGGCCGCTGCGGCCGAGGGTCACCGTGTGGCCATATTCCTCCTGCTGCACCTCGCCTCCATCGGTACCTGGCTCTGCATCGGCTTGAAGCTCCCCTACTACACCTGGTTTGGAAGGGCAGATCGCCCTCGGGAGGCGATAGAGGTCAGGCCCCTCCCCCTGAACATGACCTTGGGCATGGCCTTCCTGGCCTTCCTCTGCCTCTTCTTGGGGATATTCCCCGGGGTCCTCTACAAGATTTTGCCCTACCCCGTTCACTTCCATCCCTATGAGGCCAAACACGTGGTGGATACGCTGCAGATGCTACTGGCCACGGTGGTGGGGGTATGGCTGCTGATAGGGAGGCTCAAGCCCGATGAGGCCATCACCCTCGATACGGATTGGTTCTACCGCCAGGGGGCAGGGGCCTTCTTGAGGCTCTGCTTCCGCCTTGCCTCCTTGAGGACCTCCCTCCAGGAGGGGGTCGGCAAGGTGGTGGCGGCGATGATCCAGTTGAGCAAGAATCCGCTTCTGGCCGCAAAGGCCTTGATGAAAGGGGACCTTGAGGGTATACCGGCCTATGATCCAGACCGATACCGCCTTCCCGTGGGGGTCGGCGTCATGAGCGCCCTGCTGCTGCTCTCCGCCTTCTGCTACCTCCTCTTCGCCAGCTTGACGAGGATGCCTTAGCCATGCAGGACTTCGGTCAACCTTATCCGTGGCCTCCCTTATTGACAAAGGGATTGAGGTCCAATAAACTCAGATTGAGGCCTCCGGTCCCAGCCTGAGGCGGGGCACGGAGGGAGATGGGGACGAGAACAAGAGGCCGCTTGGATCCAGAGAGACTGGACCGAGACGGAAGGAAGAAAAGAGGCCTTCTGGCTGAGGTCCAGAAGGCCTTTTTCGTGAGGGGAAGATGGCGAAGGTGACCGTACCGGAGATCCGGAGGAAGAAGGAGCGAGGCGAGAAGATCACCATGCTCACGGCCTACGATACCCCCACTGCGAGGATCCTCGACGAATGTGGGGTGGACGTCCTCCTGGTAGGGGACTCGGTGGGGTCGGTGGTGGCCGGTTATCCCAACACCCTGCCCGTCACTGTGGAGGAGATGATCTATCACACAAGGGCAGTGGTCAGGGGGACGGAGAGGGCCCTGGTGGTCATCGACATGCCCTTCATGTCCTATCAGGTGAGCCTGGAGGAGGCCAAGAGGAATGCCGGCAGGATGATCAAGGAGAGCGGGGCCGAGGCTGTGAAGCTCGAGGGAGGGGCCTCCATGAGGGAGACCATCAAGGCCATCGTGGACATCGACATCCCGGTGATGGGCCACATCGGCCTCACCCCTCAGTCCATCCACAAGTTGGGGGGCTACAAGGTCCAACGACAGCGGGAGAAACTCCTGGAGGACGCCCGGGCGGTGGAGGAGGCAGGGGCCTTCGCCGTGGTGCTCGAGTGCGTGCCGGAGGAGGTCGCCCGGGAGATAACCTCTGAGCTCTCTATCCCCACCATCGGCATAGGTGCTGGCCCCCACTGTGACGGCCAGGTCCTGGTGATCCACGACCTGCTGGGCCTCCTGGGGGACTTCAGGCCGAGGTTCGTGAAACGCTATGTGAACTTGAGACCCATCATCAGCGAGGCCGTAAAGCGCTACATAGAGGAGGTAAAGGAAGGCCTCTTCCCCGACGAGGAACACACCTTCCATTTGGGGGATCGCTGATGGAGGTGGTGAAGGACCCCGCTGAGATGCAACGGAAGGCCGAGGGATGGAGGCGGGAGGGAAAGGTCATAGCCTTCGTGCCCACCATGGGCTACTTCC
>QMLK01000190.1 GCA_003646705.1 Deltaproteobacteria bacterium
ATCACCTCTCCAAGCTCGGGATGGGTTACCCGCCTTCGGAGACCCTGGAGGAGATCCTCAAGGAGTGCTTCACCCCTGAGGAGGCAGAACTCGCTCTCGCCCTTCCCACCCAGGTTCCTCCCCTTCAGCTCACGAAGGTCGACGAGATCGCCCGAGGGGTAGACCTCCCCAGGGAGGAGCTGGAGCGCAAGCTCGAGGACCTCTCACAGAGGGGCCTCCTCTTCTCCGGCAGGACCGAGGACGGCCAGAAGGGCTACGCCCTTCAGCAGGTCGGCTTCGGCTTCCCCCAGACCTTCTTCTGGAAGGGGCAGCAGACGCCCGAGGCCCAGCGGATGGCCGAGCTCGTGGCCAAGTACTTCAACCGCTATGTGACCCAGGAGGCCTACGCCCCTGCCCCCACCAAGGCCTACCGCTACATACCCGTGGGCAAGAGCATCGAGCCGCAGCTTCAGGCGGTCTACCCCTACCACACCATGGAGTACGTCATCGATCGGACCGAGGTGATCGCCGTGGCCCACTGCCCCTGCAGGATGGTCTACCACATGAGGGGGAGGTCCTGTGATCACCCCTTGGAGGTCTGCATAAAGTTCGACGACCTGGCAGAGTACGTCATCGACAAGGGGCTGGCTAGGGCCATCTCCAAAGACGAGGCCTTGGATATCATCGCGCGGTGCGAGGAGGCGGGGCTTGTCCACTTCGTCGACAACGCCCAGGGCCAGATCAAGCACAACTGCAACTGCTGCGGCTGCGCCTGCTGGAACGTGGGCAACATCCGGAGGAGGAAGATCCCGCGGGACGTCATCATGGCGACCTACTTCATCCGGGAGACCGAGCAGGACGAGTGCACAGGCTGCGGCCTCTGCGCCGAGGTCTGCCCGGTGGATGCCGTGAGGATGGAGGACGATCTGCCCCAGGTCGATTTGCAGTGGTGCATAGGCTGCGGGGTCTGTGTCGCCCAGTGCCCCACAGGGGCGGCGCGCCTTGAGCCGAGGCCTGACAGGATCGATCAGCCCATGCCCGCCGATTTCCGGGAGCTCCACTACAAGATCTTGAAGGAGAAGGGGCTCGGCTGATCCCGGCAATCCCGAGATGACCTTCCCGCGTTCGAGAAAGACTAAAGGATGAACCTGGCGCGAAATCTGGAACAGGCGGCCTTCTATTTCGGCGATCGTCCAGCCGTCATCGAAGGGGACCGGGTGGTCACCTTCGGGGAGTTCGACCGAGAGGCCAACCGGGTGGCCACGGCCTTGGCAGAGCTCGGCGTCAAACCCGGCGATCCCGTGGCCCTCTGCGCCCCGAACTCCTACCAGTGGCTCGCCTTCTACTTCGGGGCCCTCAAGGCCGGGGCGGTCGTCGTCACCCTCTCCAATGCCCTGCAGAGGCATGAGCTCCTCAGGGTCTTGGATGACGCCCAGCCCAAGGTCCTCTTCACCGTGGACGAGAGACTGGACGACCTCGCCGATCGGCAAGATCTGCCCTACTTGAGGTACATCGTCAGCCCCCAGGGGGACATCCCCTATGGAGAGCTGCTCGAGAGGGGCTCTCCCACCTTCAAGGCTGCAGAGCGCGAGAGGTCCGACACGGCGGCCATCCTCTACACGGGAGGAACCACCGGCATCCCCAAG
This sequence comes from Deltaproteobacteria bacterium, assembly GCA_003646705.1. Lineage (GTDB taxonomy): Bacteria > Desulfobacterota > B13-G15 > B13-G15 > B13-G15 > B13-G15. The sequence continues at coordinate 1,626 of QMLK01000190.1, forward strand.
GGGGTGATGCTCAGCCACGAGAACATCCTCACCTCGAGCCACAACGTAAGCCATTACGAGCGATCCACCCATGAGGATCGCGCCATCTGCTATCTGCCGCTGAACCACGTCTTCGCCCAGGTCCACATAATGAACGCCACGGTGCTGAGCGGGGGCTCATTGATACTGCTGCCCTCCTTCGACCTCGAGCAGGTCCTCGAGGCCATAGAGCGCCACCGGGTGACCAAGTTCTACGGGGTGCCCACCATCTACATCCGGTTGCTCTCCCTTGAGGACCTCGAGGAGAGGTTCAGGTCCGTGAGGTACTGTTTCTCCGCGGCCTCCAGCATGCACGCCGAACTGGTCCAGCAGTGGAAGGCCCGCACCGGCCTGAAGATCCACGAGGCCTATGGCATGACGGAGAGCGCCTCCATGGTCACCTACAACCACTACTGGAGGCACGTAGTGGGCTCGGTCGGCACCCCCGTCGGCACCATCGAGGTCCAGATCCGCGACCTGGAGGGAAACGTCCTGCCCCCAGGGGCTGAGGGGGAGATATGCATTCGCGGTCCCAACATCATGAGGGGTTACCTCAAGGCCCCTGAGGAGACCCGCTCCGTCTTCTGGGACGATTGGTTCCGTTCCGGCGACATAGGGCTGATGGACGAGGACGGATACCTCTACATCGTGGACCGCCTGAAGGACCTGATCATCACCGGGGGCGAAAACGTCTACCCGAGGGAGGTCGAGGAGGCTCTCTACAGCCGTCCCGAGGTCGAGGAGTGCGCGGTCATCGGCCTGCCCGACAAGGAGTGGGGGGAAAGGGTGGTGGCCTGCATCGTCCCCAGGAAGGGGCAGGAGATCGACCCCCAGGCCCTGAAGGCCTATCTCAAGGCCCGCCTCTCCCCCTTCAAGGTCCCCAAGGAGTTCATCACCATGACGAGCCTGCCCAAGAGCTCCACGGGCAAGACCCTGAAGAGGGAGCTGAAGAGACGGCTCACAGAGGGCCTCCCCTCACGGCAGCCGGAGTGTGAAGGGGTTGATCGTGGAGCACGAAGTTAGAAAATCGAGCTTGGTCCACTTATTCGTACAACTTCAATCCTTGTGGAAGAACCTTTCTACCTCATCGACAAAACCGTCTGCCAAATCGAGCACTTCTTTCACCTGGTCTTCCTCAAGGGTGACAAATTCTCGATAGTCTCCCATCTGTCTGAGGTCAAAGACCTTATGGATTGCTTTACTCATCTCTTTCGAGAAATGACCAGGTTTAACGAAGTGCTGATCAAAGAGAGCAATTACGCTGCTGTGCTTTGATGCTCCTTTTCCGCTTTCCGCTTGAAGTCAGAAGAGCGAGTATTGCATAAAACATGGCATAATAAGCGCGATTGATGATGCTCCAAAAACTTCCGCCTTGTTCAAATAAAAGGTGGGCATCACTGAGAGTTTCTCTAGCTCTTTGGAGCCTGTAGTCGATAATAGCTTGTCTGTCAACGTGGGACTTCACACTCGAATTCCTTCTTTTTTCACAGCTTGGAAGAAAGGTGATGCAGAGAGTCTTTCCATCTCTTCAAAAGTGGCTGGTATTACAGATATGACTTTTCCTGCCTCAAAGCCCACCTCCCAGGCTACCTCTAAG
>QMLK01000191.1 GCA_003646705.1 Deltaproteobacteria bacterium
CTTCTGGTCCACGCTCACGGGCATGATGATCGGGTCCACCCAGATCCTCTCGTTCTCGATCCCCAGCTCGTTGGCGTAGGTCACCGTGTCCATGATGCTCTCGGCCCTCGCCTCAGCATCGGCGGGGATCCCTTGGTCGTTCAGCACCGAGATCACCACATCGCAGTCGTACTTAACCGCCAGGGGCATCATCTGCTCCTTGCTGTCCGTGCGCCCGGAGGCCGAATTTATCAGGGCCCGCCACTTGGCCACCTTCAGCCCCTCCTCCACCGCCTTGGGGTTGGTGCTGTCAAGGCTCAGCGGCAGGTCCACCACCTCCTGGACCGTCTCCACCAACCAGGCCATGATCTCCGGGTTCTTGCGAGCAGGCCCTATGTTGAGATCGATGTAGTCCACCCCCGCGGCGGCCTGCTCCTTGGCCAACTCCTGGATCACCTTGGCGTCCTTGTTGTTTATGGCCTCTGAAACCTTCTTAGAAAGGATATGGATGTTCTCCCCTATGATTACCATCCCCTTCCTCCTTTATGACTTGGTTGCCCTCTCGAGCACCTCCCTCACGGCCTCCGCAGCCCTGTTGCCGTCGGGCAGCTCGAGGAGGCTGCGCCGCTCGAGATCGTATCGCCTGATCTCCTCGTCCTCAGGGATTACCCCGTAGAGCTCAAGGCCTGAGGCCTCGACCTCCTTGAGGAGCCGCTGGTCCGCCTCCCCTGGGGCCCTGTTTATGATGAGGCCCATCCGACCAATCTCCAGGTCCAGCTCCCTCGCCAGCTCTGCGATCCTCTTGGAGCTCTCCAGGCCCTTCATGGAGTGGTCCGAGACCACCAACAGCACGTCCACGTTGCGCGTGGTCCTGCGGCTCAGGTGCTCCATCCCTGCGGCGTTGTCCATGAGGATGTAGGGATAATCCCTGGTGACCGAATCCATGATCTTACGCAGCACGCTGTTCACGTAACAGTAACAGCCCGGGCCCTCCCCCCTGCCCATGCTGAGGAAATCGTAACCCCTCTCCTCCACCATCACCTCGGCCACCTTCGCCTCGAGCCACTGGTCCTTGGAGAAACCGGGGGGGAAGTCGGAGACCTTCCGCTGCATCTCCTCCACCACTTCGCCCCCCGTCCTCCCCCCCTTTATCCCTAAGACCCCCGCGAGGTTGCCGTCGTGATCCGCGTCTATCACAAGGACCGGGGTCTTGCCCTCCCTCAGGAGCTCCTTCAGGATAAGGGCCACGAGGGTGGTCTTCCCAGTGCCCCCCTTGCCCGATATGGCGATGGAGAAGGGCATCCCCAGCTCACGTCAAGCCAGCTGCCATCTTCGCCGCCTTCACGGTGTTGAACATCAACATGGTGATGGTCATAGGACCGACGCCCCCCGGCACGGGGGTGATCATGGAGGCCTTCTCCTTCACGGCCTCGAAGTCCACATCGCCGCAGAGGATGGCCTTCCCCTCGGGGGTCTTGCCGATGCGGTTGACCCCCACGTCGATCACCACAGCGCCCTCCTTCACCATGTCGGCGGTGACGGCCTTCGGACGACCAGCAGCGACGATCAGGATATCGGCCCTGCGGGTGTGGAAGGCCAGATCCCTCGTCCTGGTGTGACAGACCGTCACCGTGGCGTTGGCGTTGGGGTGCTTCTGCATCAGGATGGCGGCGATGGGCTTGCCGACGATGTTGCTGCGGCCCACAACCACCACCTCGGCCCCTTCGATCTGGACGCCCGAGCGGATCAACAGCTGCCAGATCCCGTGGGGGGTGCAGGGCAGAAAGTCCGGCTCCCCGATCAAGAGCTTGCCCACGTTCACAGGGTGGAAGGCGTCCACGTCCTTCTTCGGGTCGATGGCGTACAGCACCTTGGTCTCGTCGATGTGCTTGGGCAAGGGCAACTGGACCAGTATCCCGTGGATGTTGGGGTCCTTGTTGTACTTGTCGATGAGGCCGAGGAGCGCCTCCTCAGAGATGTCAGCGGGTTGATTGTCCTGAACGGAGTAGAACCCCAGGTCATGGGCCGTCCGCTGCTTCGCCGTGACGTAGCTCACGGAGGCGGGGTCCTCCCCGACCAGGATGGTGACTAGGCCGGGGGTGACCCCGTGCTTTGACTTGAGCTCCTCGACCTCCCGCTTCAGCTCCTCCCGGATCTCCCGGGCTACTTCCGTGCCCTTTATGAGCTTCGCGGCCATATCGGACCTCCTTTCTCAGAAGAGTCCTTTGACCTCACCCGTGTCGGTGTCGATGTCGATGCGCCTAAAGGCCGGATCCGAGCCAGTACCCGGCATGAGGCTTATAGCTCCCGTCATGGGACAAAGGAATTTGGCCCCCGAGAAGAGGAGTATGTCCCTCACGGGCAGGAGCCAACCTTTAGGAACCCCCTTGATGTCAGGGTCGTGGGTGAGGCTCAAGTGGGTCTTCACCATCATGGTGTAATAATCGCTGTACTTGGGATCTGCCTCGAAGCGCTTCGCCTTCTCCTCGGCCTCCGGGGTCCAGACCACGCCGTCGGCCCCGTAAATCTCCTTGGCGATCAGCTCTACGCGCTGTCTCAGCGGCATATCCAAGGGGTAGAGGAAGTCGAACTCCACCTCCTCCTCGCAGGCGTCTATCACGGCATCCGCAAGCTCCAGGGCACCATCGCCGCCCTTGAGCCAGTGTTCGCTCACCGCACAGCGGGCCCCTGCCTCCTCGACGTACTTGCGCACCAGCGCGATCTCGTCCTTGGTGTCGGTGTGGAAGGCGTTGATGCAGACTACAGGCTTCATCCCGGACTTCTTGACGATGCCGATGTGGTGCAAGAGGTTCTCCACCCCCTTCTCTAACAACTCAAGGTTTTCTTGGTTGTACTCTTCCGGGATGGGCCTACCGGGCCTCACCCTGGGACCGCCACCGTGCATCTTGAGCGCCCTTATAGTAGCCACAATGACGCTCACGTTGGGCTTCAGGCCGCTAATCCTGCACTTGACGTTCCAGAACTTCTCAAAACCAATGTCGGCGCCGAAGCCGCTCTCGGTGACGTGGTAGTCCCACATCTTGAGGCCGATCCGGTCGGCCACGATGGAGGACTGGCCCACGGCGATGTTGGCGAACGGGCCAGCGTGCACCATGCAAGGCTGGTACTCCACGGTGCAGCAGAGGGTGGGGTTGATGGCGTTGCGCATCCAGGCCGCCATGGCCCCGGCTACCTCCAGGTCCTCCGTGGTCACGGGGTTGCCCTGCTTGTCGTAGGCGACGGTGATC
>QMLK01000192.1 GCA_003646705.1 Deltaproteobacteria bacterium
GCCAGCACCCAACAAACGGAGGTGACCCATGGAGCCTGTGAGCATCATTTTCATCCCCGATAAAGACCACCTTGAGGTGCTCCGCGAAATGGAAGTCGTCATCCTGGACATCGGCGGAGACCCGATCAAAGTGACCTCACCAAGCAATGCAACTGGAGGTGACCACAGTGAATCCCCCTGCCACACACATGAAACCACGGACCTCCGCTGACCTTCAACAAAGGGTTCGCGCCAAGATCCGCGAGCTGGTTTCAGAGCTCCAGTGGCCCATCGAGGTCCGCAGCAGCGAGGAGCCCGTGCCCACCATTACCTGCAACCCGTTCAGGAAGGTGCACATCGTGCACATGCCCGAGCGCTTCGGGCTCCTGGACGCACTGCACGAGGTGATCCACGCGTGGCTGTGCGAGAAGGTCCACCCCATCTTCGGTACCGTGGTCATCGACGGCCAAACAGAGGAAAGCACCCTCACCCTGTTCATGCAGCACGAATCCCTTTACACGTGCGCACAGGACTGGTTCGTCGACCACTGGCTGATCCACTGGTTCCCGGAGGAGTACAGCAAGACGCTCAAGGCATACCTGCGAGTCCTCAAGCTGCTGCTGGCACGAGACCCAGGGGCGCTCAGGACCGACTTCAACATGGCCTGCCCCGCCGGCCTGCTGTTCGCGGAGGTGCACCGCGCAGGCATCGAAGCGGAGGTGCCGGACCAGGTGTGGGACATGTACGACTCCTTCCGGCGCATCGACCCCTCCAGGCCGAGCGCCGCTGCCATGCTGGAGCTGCTCAACTCCCTGGCAGACCAACTCCCCCGGTACGGCGGACCCCAGCTGGTGTTCCAGCTGAGCACCGACAAGGAAATCCACAACTTGATCATCAGGGAGGTGGAAACATGCACCGTCCCGAGATCCGCGAGCTCTTCACGGTCCGCGAGGTGAAAAAGGAGTACACACCCACCTTCTATGCCTGCCTGAGCTGCACCGTGAAAGACTTCAGGTACAGGGCCAACAGGATCCGGCTGCTCAGACGAGCCCTCAGAACCATGGGCGTCAACCCCTACAGCATCGTGGACCGCTACGGAATAGCCCGCTACTTCCGCGCCGGAATAGTCCCGGGGATCGGAAGACTCGCCGACCTCGCAAGGGAGCTGAACCGCAGAATTCAGCTCTTCGAAAAAAACGGGGTATTGTACGCCTGCGTCAATGGCGAGGAACCAATCCCCATTGCCCGATTCCCCGTGCGAGGTAAGCGGTACAGGGTAAAGGAGCTGTTGCACCTGTTCAGACACGGGAAACAGCCCACCAGAGTGGAGAAGGTCCGGTGAAGACTGCATACTTCATCTGCGACTTCGAGACCACAGGACTCGACCCGAGCAGGGACTATCCCATCGAAGTGGGACTTGTGATCTGCTCGGAAACCTTCGCTCTCCTGGACACATACTCGTCCCTGATCCTGTGGCCTGCGTTCACGGAACTGACAGACTGGCCCACGAAATGGCAAAAGGCAGCCGCCGTTCACCGGATCTCACTTTCAGATCTCAAAGAGTGCAGCAGGCCCGTCGAAATGGTGCGACGGGACATCGCCGCCCTTGTCTCAAGATTCCGTGCAGAGACGGCCATTCTGGTTTCAGACAACATCCAGTTCGACTACGCGCTCATGCGGAGGCTCATGGGTCCCGAGTTTCCCTTCCATTACCACGGCTACGACACTCAGCTCGTAAAGAGCCTCCTCAGCATGGCGGGCATAAGCCCACCCAACCCCACCGAAAAGCAGCACAGAGCCCTCGCCGATGCCCTCGATCTCTACGCGGAGATACAGCAGATGATGGTGGCCCTTGAACTCGCCACCGCACCGGAAATCAGGGCCGTCAACATGGGCTCATGCAATGCCATCTCCAGGGAACGGAAAAAACTCAGGAGGTGAACCATGAACATCGTGATCCTTTCCGGAAACCTCGGTCAGGACCCCCAGATCAGGTACACGACGCAGGGGGTTCCAGTTGCTCAGTTTTCCATAGCGGTCAACTACGTCAAGGGCGATGAAAAGCGGACCAACTGGATAAACGTCGTTGCCTTCAGAAAGCAGGCCGAGCTCGTTGTCGACTACCTCAAGAAGGGCAGCAGGGTCGCCATCGAGGGGACACTGCGCACGCGCACCTGGACCGATCCAAACGGGATCAACAGGAAGATAGTGGAGGTTGTGGCCCGGAGAATCGAATTCCTCAGCCCCAAGAAGACGGAAGAGGCCACCCCTGACGTCGGTCAGCCCGATGAGACGCCTCCTCCGCCCGACAACGGGGACGTGGTTGATGACGACATCCCCTTCTAAGGATCAGAATGCGGCCCCAGGGCGCGGTTCAAAACACCGCGCCTGGGGCTGCAGGTTCAACCCGGAGCCCCTCGAGGGGAAGCCCGCGCAAAAAGACCAACACGGAGGAGGTGCCATGATAACCTGCCCGACGCCCTGGGTGTGACGACTGACGAGCAGGCTCCCCAAAGGAAGCTCCAACACAGCAGGAGGTGAAAAGATGCTGCCCGTGGACATGGACAGGGAACGCATCTACAGGATCGTGATGGTCAGGTTCCCGTGCGGCATCGGCGGAAAGCTGATCAGCAAGATAGATCTGGAAACAAGGGAGATCACCGCTGAGTACAGCGTGGGAATGTGGGACAAATCGGGTTCCCTCGTCCCCGCCAGCAAGTACCAGCTCACGTTCCCAGAGGACTCCTGGCGCGGTGCCAAAGACATCCTGCTGAACTGGGCCAACGCGTGCAGCGGTATCCTTCAGCAGGATTACGAGGTCGATGAGCTTGACCTCAGCGAATGCCAGTCCGTCGAGGCCCAGATCGACCTGATGCGCATGGCAGGCCACAGCGTGTCGCGGTACCAGCCGTCCCGGAGGAAACTCTCCTGAAATTCCCGTTTCCCCCCCACTGCCAGCTCAAAAGGTCAGACTGAGCAGGCTGTCACAGGACAGAAAAACCGTGAAAAAAGGGGGTGCAGACAGTGCAACCGTTCAAGAAGAGGTACCCGCGCAGGATCAAGTGCCTGCGCTGCGGTAAACCGTTCCTGAGCCGGGGACCGCACAACCGGATATGTAAGCGGTGCAAGTACGACCGGGACTTTCAGATACAAAGCGCGGTGATGGAACGCTACGAACTCCGGGGCAACCCGGAAATCCCATCCTGAAAAGCAGGAGAGGCCGGTGA
>QMLK01000193.1 GCA_003646705.1 Deltaproteobacteria bacterium
AGCGGCGCCTGGGGGATCTGGCCCTCGATCTGGGTGATGTTGCCCTTCTCGCCGGTGGCGTACATGAGGAAGTAGATCGGGTTGAGCATCCCGAGCTTGATGACCATCTGTTCGTGCTTTTTGGTGGTGTTGTGGTCGAACTGCTCTGCGCCCTTTCCGATCTGCCGCGCCGCCCAGTAGACGCCGTTGGCCAACACGTCCCCGATGCCCTCGCGCCTGACGATCTTCTCCAGCAGATAGAAGAACCTGTCCCTGTTGTCCTTCGGGAAATCGGGCAGGTCCTGATCCGTCAGGATCCCATTTTCGTAAAGCTCGATGGCAAAGGCCATCACCTGGGGGGCCGTGAAGCCATCCAGCCCGTAGTTGTGGGCCAGCCCCGCGATCTTGAAGGCGAAGTCGAGATCGTCGGCCATGGCGGCCATCAGGTAGGTGAGCTTGGTGTAGCACTTCATCATGTATCTGTGGGTGGGGAGCCAGGGGTGGCGGATTATCGCCCCACATCTGACCGGACAGTTGTAACAGCTTATCAGGCGCTCGATGGCATTTCGCTGGGTTTCGGCCCAGCGCTTTTCGATCTCCTCGTTCCAGAAGTCCTTCCTCCTGTACCTGGCGTGCCCCCAGGCGAAACTGGTGGTGTGCCAGCTCTCGTCGTAGAGGATCATCTCCTGGGGCGATCCAATCATGGACAGGATCGCCGGGACGCCCTTGATGGGGTTCTGCAGCCGCCAATCTATGTACTTGAGGACCTCCTGACAGATCTCCCAGAACTTGTCAGGCTTGCTGATGTTGATCTCCCTCGTCCCCCGGACCGCGATGGCCTTGAGGCCCTTGGAGCCCATCACCGCCCCCAGTCCCAGCCGGCTGGCGCTGGAGCGACCGTGCTCGATGGAGGCGTAATAGACCCTGTTTTCACCGGCGAGGCCGATGGCGAGCACCTGCGCCCTGGGCTCACCGAGCTCCTCACGGATGGCCTCTGCGGTCTCAAGGGCGCCTTTGCCGTGCAGATGCCTGGCGTCGCGTATCTCAACCTTGCCGTCCTTTATCCAGAGGTAGACCAGATCAGGGGACTTGCCCCGGACGATTATCTTGTCGTAGCCGGCGTACTTCAGTTCGGGACCGAAAAACCCCCCCATCATGGAGAAGCCCATAAGCTGGGTCTGGGGGGAGTAACTGGAGATGATGGTACGGTTGGCACCGAAGGCAGGGGTGCCATCGAGCAGCCCTGGACCGACTATGAAGAGGTTCTCAGGGGCAAAGGGGTCGACATCGGGGGGCACCCTGTCCCACAAGATCTTGGCGTTGGTCCCAAGGCCCCCGAGGTGGAGCTCTGTCAAGGTCGGATCGGTCTCCACCCTCTCGATGTTCCCCGTGGAAAGGTCGATCTCTAAGTTGTAGCCCGTCTCTGCATATCTCATCTCTCCCCCCTAAATAACTCACGTAGTGAGATCGCTGAGGAGATCCCCATCACTCATCACCCTTGCAGAACCGCACAAGTTAAACACCGTTTTGCTTTTCTCGCCTCCTACCCCTCTCGAGCTTGTGCCTTTTGTTACAAATAGTATAGCTTCCCTCTTTTGTCAAGAGCCAATACGAAGGTTTATGAAAATATTCACAAAAGGGATGAAATTTTCTGGCCTCCCCCAGGGTGGAGGAGGCCAGACGTAAGGATTAACCCACGAACTTGCTCATAAGGCCTGCCAGGTCCTCCACCGCCTCACGCTTTTTGCGCACGTTGACCGTGCTCGCCTCCACATAGTCCACCGCCTTCATGTCGCAGAACCTGACGCACTGGGGATCGCCGTCGCAGAGGTCGCACTTTATGACCGTGCCCTCCTTGTCCACCCCCATGCCGCCGAAGGGACAGGCCGCCACGCACATCTTGCAGCCGATGCAGAGGTCGTAATTTATCATCACCCTGCCGAGTTCGGCATCGCGGTAGATGGCGTCCTTGGGGCAGACGGCCATGCAGGCGGCGTCTTTACACTGCTGACAGACCATGGGGATGTAGATCCCTTGGTTGTAGAACTTGACGATGTGGATCCGGCTGCGGGTCGGGTTGCTCACCCCGGAGTGATAGACGGAGCAGACCAGCTCGCAGAGCCTGCAGCCCGTGCACTTCTCGTGGTCTATTATGAGCATCTTGGCCATCTTCGTCCTCCTCAGAGGATATGGGAGGGCTCGCCCTCGAGGCCGAGCTTCTTCAGGAGCTCGGGGGTCGGTACCCCGTTTTCGTCCCACTCGTGCAGTTGATAGTACTCGTCGAGCATCTCCTTGAACTTCTCCCGGTCTATGGCCCTGCCCCGGGCTACCGGCAGCCCCAAGGGGGTCGGCTCGTCGAAGTAGCGGTCCACCAACCAGTCGTCCTCCCTGCCGAAGCCCTCCCGCAGGTTGAACATCCGCTCCAGGGTGTAGGCCCTGTTGGCCACCTCCCAGACCTGCTGAGGGGTAAACTCGAGGCCCGCATTCAGGTAGATGGAGCGGGCGAACTCCTCAAAGCTCGGGTGGTTCACGCCGAGGAAGATGGTGTGGTACTTACACATGCCGATGCAGTCCACGGCCATGTACAGCATCTCCTGCCAGAGCACCATCCAGGCCTTGCCCACGTAGGAGCTGTAGCTGTTTACCAGCGGCCCCTCATAGGGGATGGGGTTGCGGTAGACCTTGTCCAGCACCTGGATGGGGAGGTTGTAGAGGTCTATAGCCGGCCGCGACCTCAGGTGGTCCGAGCCCCTGGTGGCGGTGGCCACGTTGAGGGCCAAAGAGGGGGTGGGGCGTTCGTCCGAGTGCAAGTTGCTCATCCCCTTTACGTGCACCAGGTACTTCTCCGAGCCCCTGCCGATCCGCTTGGCCGCCCGCAAGGGACCCTCGGCCAGGATGTCCCCCAAGCCCTCCCGGTTGGCGATCTTGTGGATCATCTCCCAGAGGGCCTCCTTGTTGCCGAACTCGAGCTTTATGCCGCCTGTGTCCTCGTCGGTCAGGATCCCCTTCTCGTAGAGCTCCATGGCCCATGTGATCATGGCCCCGGTCTCAAGGGTGTCGAGGCCGTAGTAGTTGACCAGGTGGTTTCCCACCAGGACCGACTCCATGTCGTTGATCTCCGGCATGGTGCCGAAGGCCCCCTGGCTCGTGTACTCTGGGCCCTCGGCGTAGGTGCCGGCGTAAGGGCCGTCCTTGATGATATAGCGATGC
>QMLK01000194.1 GCA_003646705.1 Deltaproteobacteria bacterium
AAGACCGAGGAACTCCTGGAGAGCGTGGGCCTGCTGGACAAGGCCTACGAGATCGCCGGCACCCTCTCCCATGGGGACCAGAAGGTCCTGGAGATCGCCATAGCGCTGGGGAACGACCCGGAGCTGCTGATCCTGGACGAGCCCACCGCCGGCATGTCCCCTGAGGAGACGGCCTCCACCATCGAGCTGATAAAGCGCCTCGCAGAGACCAGGGACCTCACCATCCTCTTCTGCGAGCACGATATGGAGATCGTCTTCTCCATAGCCAAGAGCATCATGGTCATGCACCAGGGACAGACCCTGATCCAGGGGAAGCCCGAGGAGGTGAGGTCAGACGAAAGGGTCCAAGAGGCCTACCTGGGAGGTGGGACATGCTCGACGTGAGGGGGATCCACACCTACTACGGCCTGAGCCACATCCTCTTCGGGGTATCCCTTAAGGTGGAGCCGGGCGAGGTGGTCTGTCTGCTCGGCCGAAACGGCGCGGGCAAGACCACCACTATGAGGAGCATCATGGGGCTGGTCCCCCCTCGGGAGGGGAAGATCTTCTTCAAGGGCAAGGACATCACCGGCAAGGAACCCTATCAGATCGCCCGCATGGGGATCGCTTACGTGCCCGACGACAGGAGAATCTTCGCCGACCTCACGGTAGAGGAGAACCTGGAGATAGCCGAGCGCCGAAGGGACGGAGATAGCTGGAGCAGGGAGAGGGTCTACGAGCTCTTCCCCGCATTGAAGGAGATCAGGGATCGGAGGGGAGGATGCCTGAGTGGGGGCGAGCAGAAGATGCTGGCCATCGCCAGGGCCCTCATGACCAACCCGGAGCTGTTGCTGCTCGATGAACCCACAGAGGGATTGGCCCCGGTCCTAGTCCAGATCCTGGAGGAGCAGATCCTGAAGCTGAAGGAGGTGGGGCTGACGGTCCTTCTGGCCGAGCAGAACGTGAGGTCGGCCCTCAGGATAAGCGACCGGGGCTACATCATCGACAACGGCCAAATTCGCTTCCACGGCAGCGTCGAGGAACTGAGGGAGAACGAGGAGGTGAGGAAGAAATACCTCCTCGTGTAAGGAGGGAAAGGATGCCCATCGTCAGGATAGATATGATCGAGGGCAGGACCCCGGAGCAGAAGCGCAAGATCGTACAGGAGATAACCGACACCCTGGTCCGGGTGGCCAAGGCCAAGGCCGAGGACGTCCGCATCGTGATCGTCGACCACCCTAAGGAGAACCTGGCCTCGGGCGGTGAGCTCCTGAGCGATAAGAAGCCGTAATACTTCAGGACTCCAGATCGACCTCACCGCCGAAGCGGTCCTGAAGGACCCTCTTCAGGCCTTCGATCCCTTCCTCCTCGATGAGGACTACGAGGCGACCCCCTTCGGTGACCTTCAACTTCCCTCCGGCGTCCTTCACCACCTCGATGACCGCCTCTGGGTCCACGGTGATCCACCCCTTCATCCGTCTGAGGAGCTCCTCACCCTTCAAAGGGGCCTCAAGGGCCAGGTCGATCTGGCGGAATTTGGCCTCCCAGCCTATGAGGGCCGGCCGCAAAAGCACAGGGCATACGGGATCGTGAACCGCTGCGCACCTGAACCAGATCTTGAGCTCCATCGTCGCCCTCCCTCAGGGTCCAAGCTCCCCAAGGAATAACACGCCCCACCTCAAGCCGCAAGCCCAAGCAGGGGGATTAAAGGACTTGAGAATTCTTCAAGGGTCCTTCAGAATCGGAGATATAGAAAGCCCTACGGAGGAGACGATGAAGGGTTTCTTCAAGAAGGTCCTCCGCATCCATCTGGGAGACCGTAGTTACAGGACCGAAGAGATCCCCGAGGAGGTCTACGCCAACTACTTGGGGGGCAAGGGCTTAGGGACCTATCTGCTCCTGCGCGACAACCCCCCGGGGATCGATCCCCTCTCTCCTCAGAACCTCCTTATCTTCACCTTGGGCCCCATCACCGATACCGCGATATGGGGGTCCTCCCGTTACGGGGTCTTCACCAAATCCCCCCTTACAGGCCTTTACGCCGAGTCCTACGCTGGTGGAAAGGCCCCGGAGGCCATGAGCAGGGCCGGATATGACGCGGTGATCCTCGAGGGACGGGCCCCTTCACCCCTGTTGCTGGAGGTCTCGGACAAGGGGGTCCTCTTTCACGGGGCCGAAGACCTCTGGGGCCTTGACGCCTATGAGGCAGAGGTGCGAGCCCTCGAGCGGGTCGAATCCGCAGAGCGCAAGGGGGCTCTGGTGATCGGGCCCGCCGGGGAGAGGCTGGTGAGGTTTGCGGTAATAGCCAACGACCGCGGCAGGCAGGCGGGCCGCACCGGCGTAGGGGCTGTCATGGGCTCAAAGGGGGTGAAGGGAATCGTCTTTCACGGCAGTAGGCGCCGAGAGATAGCCAAGCCCTCCTTGGTTGGGGACTTCGTCAAGGAGTTAAGGGAGCGGGGCAGGCAAGACAGGGGGGCCCTGGCCTACAAGCGGTACGGGACACCGCAGCTTGTGGCCATCATGAACCAGGTGAAGGGCTTCCCCTCCCGTTACTGGCATCAGGGGATGGTGCAAGGGTGGGAGAGGATAAGCGCCGAGGCGCTGCTTGAGGAGTGTCGGGTGAGGGCCAAGGCCTGCCCCCGCTGCTTCATGGCCTGTGCCAAGGTCTCGGAGGTCCTGGGGGGTCGCCACAAGGGGCTGAAGATAGAGGGACCGGAGTACGAGACCATCTATGCCTTCGGCGGCCTCTGCCTCATCACAGACATAAAGGAGATCATCTACCTCAACGACATCTGCGACCGCCTGGGCCTTGATACCATCACCGCTGGCAACCTCGCTGCCTTCACCATAGAGGCCTCCCGCAGGGGAAGGATTCGGGAGAGGCTCGAGTACGGAGACGTGGATGCTATCGCCCGGCTGCTTCAGCAGATCGCCCGGAGGGAAGGGACCGGGGAGGTGTTGGCCCAGGGGATAGCCCACGCAGCCAAGGTGTGGGAGATGGAGGATGTGGCCATCCACGTGAAGGGCCTGGAGCCAGCGGGTTACGACCCGAGGCTGCTGAAGGGGATGGCCCTGGCCTACGCCACCTCCGATCGCGGGGCATGCCACCTCCGCACCACCTTCTACAAGCCGGAGCTGACTGGCCTCATCGGCCCAGACCAGATAGAGGGGAAGGCCGAGCTATTGGTGGAGTACGAGGACCGACT
>QMLK01000195.1 GCA_003646705.1 Deltaproteobacteria bacterium
CTTCACGAGCGCCGCCGGGCCATCTTAGAGGCCATGGCCTATTCGGCCGAGGACCTCCTGAGGTCCCCCGAGACGGAGCTCCTCTTCCCCCGGCTCCTCACGCGCTTGGGAAAGGCTGCAGAGGTGAGTCACGCCTTCGTCTTCGACAAGTTCGAGACACGGGAGGAGATCTTCGTCACCCTCCGCCACGAATGGACCGCCGAAGAAGGGGCGACGTCCCTGAGGGAAAAGCCCCTCCTGCAGGGTCTGCCCTTGAAGGAAAAGGGCCTCTCACGGTGGATCGAGGCCTTTTCCAGGGGGGGTATGATCGTAGGGGACGTGGAGGCCTTCCCCCCTGGGGAACGGGAATTCCTCCAAGCTCTGGGCTTCAGGTCCCTTCTGGCCATCCCCGTCATGGTGGGCGGCAAGTGGGTGGGGTTCTTGGGCCTTGGCGAGGCGACCTCTTCCAGGTCTTGGACCTCCGACGAGATCAACGCCTTGAGGGCCGCAGCCGGCCTGATCTCTGCCGCAGTGGAGAGGAAGACCATGGAGGAATCCATCAAGAGGGAGCGGGAGATGCTCTTGGAGACCCTGAAGGACGCCCCCTATGGTGTCCTGCTGGTGGAGGGCGAACGCCACATCTTCGCCAACGAGGAGTTCACCAAGATCACCGGCTACACCTTGCAAGACGTCCCCACGGTCAAGGACTGGATCCGCAAGGCCTTCCCGGAGAGGGCGATAAGGAGGCGGCTGAAGGGGACCTGGACCCTGGAGGCCGCCATGCGACGAGAGGTGGTGGAGTTGCCCGTTACCGCCAAGGACGGGGCCAAGAAATGGGTGGAGTTCAGGTCGAGCTACCTGCCCAGCGGACAAGTGATGGTCACTCTTGTGGATGTGACCCAAGAGAGGGAGATGGAGAGACAGCTGCGGACGGCCCAGCGACTGGAGGCCTTGGGGGAACTGGCCGGGGGGATCGCTCACGACTTCAACAACCTGTTGACCACCATCAGGAGCTTCGCCCAAATAGGGCTGTCCAAGACCGCTCAAGACAACTCTCTCCGTCGCTACCTGGAGGTGATCGAGAGGGAATCCCAACGGGGGGCGGAGCTGACCCGCAAGATCCTGGCCTACGCCAGGAGGCAACCCCTGGCACTGCAGCTGCTTGACCTCAACACCACCCTCTCGGAGATCTTGGAGATCCTTAAGAGGACCCTGGGGGAACACATCAGGATCAAGACGGCCCTCGCCCCTGAACTGGAGCCCATAGAGGCCGATCCCACGGCCCTGGAACAGATCCTGATGAATTTGGCCATCAACGCCAGGGACGCCATGCCCAAGGGGGGGACCCTCACCGTCAAGACCTACAGGAAGACGGTGAGGTGGAGGAGCCCCTGGGTCAGCCCTGGCGAGTACGCCGTCTTAGAGGTGGGCGATACCGGGGTCGGCATGGACGAGGAGACCTTGAGCAGGATCTTCGACCCCTTCTTCACCACGAAGGAGAGGGGCAGCGGTTTGGGGTTGTGGGTGGTCTACGGCTTGGTGAGGCAGCACCGGGGAACTATAACCGTGCAGAGCGAAAGGGACCGCGGCACCACCTTCCATATATACTTCCCCATCGCCAAGGAGGCCGAGAGGAAGCCCTCCAAGCCCGAGGCCCAGGCCCAGGGGATGGCCAAGGGGACGGGGACGATCTTGGTCGTCGAGGACGAACCCTCCCTGAGGGAGCTTTTGCGTGAGGTCCTCAAGGAGCACGGCTACAGGCCCTTGCTGGCGAAGGACGGCAAGGAGGGGCTGCGGATCCTGAGGGAGCGCGAGGGGACCGTGGACCTGGTGGTCACCGATATAGTGATGCCGAAGATGGGGGGAAAGGAGCTCTTCGAAGAGGCGAAGGACCTTTACCCCCACATCCCCTTCCTCTTCATAAGCGGATACGCCCCTCCGGAGGAGGTCCAGTCCTTCATCGCCGAGAGGGATCTCCCCTTTATGGTCAAGCCCTTCGGTCCCTTGGAGTTCCTCAGCAAGGTCAGGGAGATCCTCTCCCTGAGGGTTGACAAAAGGCCTCAAAGGGGGTAAAAAGCCTTCTTCAAAGGGGGCGGAAATGGCTCAGGTGTGCGCCATTTGTGGAAAGCGGCCTTTGCGGGGACATTCGGTCAGTCACGCCAACAACAGGACCAAGCGCGTCTTCAACCCCAACCTGCAGCGGGTGAGGGCCTTCATAGACGGCAAGGTGGTGAGGCTGAGGGTCTGCACCAAATGCCTTAAGGCAGGTAAGGTCCCTAAGCCTCCGCTCCCCACCGCTTGATCCTCTCCACCCTCCTCACCCCCTTTATCTTCCGGAGGGCGTTCAGGAGTTTCTCGAGTTGCTCGGTGTTGGAGATCTCGAGCTCGAAGAGGTTTATGGCCCCTCCGGTCTTGGTGGTCTTGACTTGGGCCTTGGTGATATTCACCCCGTGGTTGGAGATGGAGGAGGTGATGGCCGCGAGCAACCCCTTTCTGTCCTCTGCGTAGACCTTTATCCTGGCCGGCAGGGTCGAGTCCTTATCCATCACCCACTCCACCTCCACCCGCCTCGCGGGGTCGGCGGCCAGGACGTTGACGCAGTCGGCGGTGTGGACCGTTATCCCCCTGCCCCTCGTGATGAACCCTACAACCTTGTCCCCGGGCAAGGGGTGACAGCACCGGGCGAAGCGGACGATGATGTTCTCGAGGCCGTCGATCTTCACCAAGTCCCTGGACTTGGTGACGCGCCTTATCAGCCTCCTCAGCCTGCCTTCCCTGGAGGGTTCGGGGCCTTGGGGCAGGAGCCTCCCCACCACCTGCTGGGCGGTGATCTTTCCGTAGCCCACTGCAGCGAAGAGGTCCTCCGAGGACACCAGACTGAAGGCCTCGGCCACCTTCTCCAATTCCCCGGACTTCAGGAGCCTATTGAGGTTGAGCCCCGCCTTCTTGAACTCCCTCTCACAGAGCTCCTTGCCGAAGGCGACGCTCTCCTCCCTTTCCTGTTCCTTCAGGAACCTCAGGATCTTGGCCCTGGCCCGGGAGGTCTTCACGAACCGCAGCCAATCCCTGCTTGGGTGCCTCTTCGGCGAGGTGATGATCTCCACCGTCTCCCCGCTACGGAGTTGGTAATCGAGGGGGACCAAGCGGCCGTCCACCTTGGCCCCAGCGCAGTGGTGTCCCACCTCGGTGTGGATGCTGTA
>QMLK01000196.1 GCA_003646705.1 Deltaproteobacteria bacterium
CCAGGCCGGAAATAAAGACCTCAGCTCCTTTATGGCCCTGATGAGCTCAGGGGACCAGCCCCTCTTCCTCACCCTCTTCGGCCTCCTCGAGCGGTCCTCAAGCCCCTTGGGGCCAAACCCCTCAAGCCTCTTCCGCCACCCCCCTGGAAGAGAATGACGTGGGAGAAAGGCCTTTATGACGCATACCGGAGGCCGTAAGCAGAGGGGGGTCCACGGTAAGTGCAAAGGACACCCTACTTCCTTGCTTTTCCGCTCAAAGTGGAGATCTTTATCTTAAAGACCCTCACCTCATCCCACGAATTCTTGATGTATTCCCTGCCCTTTTTGACGAAACCAGAGGCATATTTGTGCACCAGAGCCTCTAACGCTGCCTCCTTTTCCCCTTCGAACACCTCTTCTACTTCGCCATCGACGATAACGCTCTCGTATTTGGTGCTGAAGCTATCGGGTAGGACCTCTACTTCCCCAACCACGCAGAAGGAGACGCGTTTGTTCTGGCTGAGGTTTTCGATCTTGCGTCCTTCAACGGCGCAGTGGAAATATACGCAGTCTCCAACAAGACAGAAGCTGTGGACAACACCCCGTAAACGGCCCTCTCCAACAGGTTTAAGGCCTCTTCCCTTGAAGTCGCCCTGTCTTCTCTCCGCATCCTTTCAGGCACCTCGGGGCTCTGCCAAAGGGGATCGTCTACCTATCACCCTCTCCATCTCCTCGAGGACCATCTGGGGGGTTATCTCCAACATACAGGTCCTCTGACGACAGCGACGGCGATTGCATGGGGAACAGGGCACATCCACCCTTACCACTCCTCCCCTCTGCCCGTAAGGTCCTATCCACCTGGGGTCCGAGGGGCCGAACAGGGCCACTACGGGCACCCCGAGGGCCCTGGCAGCGTGCATGGCACCGGAATCGACCCCCACGTAGAGGCAGCAACGTCTGAGCAGGGCGAGGAAGTCCTTGATCCCGGTGAGGCCTGCGGCCACGATGGCACCGTGACGCATCCGGGCCCTAATCCCATCCAGATAGGCCCTTTCGGCGGGGAGGCCCGAGAACAGGACCTTCGCCCCGTAGCGTTCGACCAGCTCGTCGGCCACGCGGGCGAAACCCTCCTGATGCCAGAACTTGCTCTGCCACCGGGCCGTGGCGCAGATGAAGATCAGGGGTTCTCCCTCCTTGAGGCCATGGGAGGCCAGGAGGCGGTCCATGCGGTCCTGGGCCTCCTTCGGGATGTGCAGGGGAAAGGACACCTCAGCGGTGGGGCAGCCGAAGTGGGCGGCGAACTGCAGATAGTTGTCCACCGCGTGACGGCCCTTGTCGCGGATGAAGAGGGGACGGTTGAGCAGCAAGGGGCTCAACTCCCGCGCGTTCCTGAAGCCGTAGCGGGAGGCCTTCCGATTGAGGAAGGCGAAGAGGGCGCTCTTCATCAGCCCCTGAAACTCCAGGACCACTTCAAAGCCCCGCTGCCTGAAGACCTTGGCCGTCTCCAGCAGCCCCTGCACCAGGCCTCGAAACCCCTGAAACCAGCGCCCTGGCGAGGCGTACTTATCGGTCACCGAGAGGAGCCTGACGGGGATTATCTCATCGAGCCCCTCGGTGCCCTCGAGGAGCTCCTTGAGGGAATCCTGGACCAACCAGGCGATGTAGGCATCGGGGTAACGGTCCCGAAGGGCCTTGAAGGTGGGGAGCACCAGGATGAGGTCACCGAGGGAGCTGAGCCTTACGATGAGGACCCTCTTGCCCGCCAGGGATTCCCTCATTTGATCCCCACCACTGCCTCCGCTATGTTGAAGCAGTGGTCGCCTATCTTCTCGAAGCTGGTGAGCATGTCTATGAAGACGAGGCCGGCGTCCACGGCGCAGATCCCCGCGTTGAGCCGTTGGATGTGGGCTTCGCGCATACTGTCCTCCATCTGGTTGATCCTCGCCTCAAGGGCGTCTGCCAAGGGCTTTATGTCCTTCCGTTTGTCCCTTATCCCCTCTATCACCAAGTCGATGAACTCCCTGGTGACGCCGTAGAGCTCCCGCAAATCCGCCTCGGCCTGAGGGGTGAAGGGGAGCCGTAGCCGCGCCTTGCGATCCACCAGATTGGAGAGGATCTCGGCGTGATCGCCTATCCTTTCGATGTTGTTCACCATGTGGAGGATGGAGTTTATCTCCTTGGAGGTCTCAGGGGTGATGGAGTGGTGGGAGACGTTGACCAGGAAGGTGGTGATCTCCCTCTGGAGCATGTCCACGATCCCCTCGAGCTTCTTCACCTCCTCGACTTGGTCCAGCCTACTGGAGAAGAGGGCGTCCATGGAGAGGTCGACCATCCTCCTGGACAGCATGGCCATCCTCACGGTCTCCTTCCTGGCCTCCTCCACCGCGATGGGCGGGGAGGTGATCATCTTGGAGTTCAAGTAGACCAGGTGGTATCCCTCCTCCCCCTCCTTCTGGGGCACAATCCAGGATGATATCCTGGCCAGGACCCCGAAGAGGGGGAGGAAGATGAGGGTGTTGACGACGTTGAAGAGGGTGTGGGCGTTGGCGATGTGACGGGCGATGAAGGGCTTGTCCCCCAAGGTCATGCCGTAGAGCTTGGCCTGCTCCATGGTCCTGACGGCGAGGTTCGCGGGACCAGGGGAGAGGAGGTCGACCAACCTGAGGAAGTAGGGGAGCAGCAGCAGGACGTAGGCCACCCCCAGGACGTTGAACATGGTGTGACACCAGGCGGTCCTGCGGGCAGCGGTGTTGGCGCCGGTGGCCGCCAACTGGGCCGTGATGGTGGTGCCGATGTTGTCCCCGAGGACCAGGGCCACAGCCCCCTTGAAGGAGAGGAGGCCCGAGGAGGCCAAGGTCATGACGATGCCGACGGTGACGCTGGATGACTGCATCAGGATGGTGAAGATCGTACCGACCAAGACGCCGAGCAGGGGGTTGCCGTCGAACCTCACGAAGGTGTTCCTCACCACCTCGGAGGCCTTCAGGGGCTCCATGGCCTCCTTCATGATGGAGAGGCCGAAGAAGAGCATCCCGAAGCCCATGATCACCTCTCCGAGGTACCTCCAACGGCTGCTCCTGGAGAAAAGCCTAAACCCGACCCCGACCCCCAGGGCCGGCAGGGCGTAGTGGTGGATCTTGAAGGCGATGATCTGGGCCGTGACGGTGGTGCCGATGTTGGCCCC
>QMLK01000197.1 GCA_003646705.1 Deltaproteobacteria bacterium
CTGCGAAGGGGTCCAGACGGCCCAGGCCCTGGCCCGGGAGGGCTTCACGGTGCGACTGGGGGTGGACGCCCTCGTCTTCGGGCGAGTAAAGGAGGCGGATCTGGTGATGGTGGGCGCTGATGCCGTTACGGCCCAGGGGGTGGTCAACAAGGTGGGGACCTATCCCTTGGCCGTCACGGCCCGCACCGAGGGACCTCCCTTTTACGTCCTGGCCGGGTTCGAGAAGCTCCTCCCCCCGGAGCTCCAAGGGGCCTTTCGTATCGAGGGGAGACCCCCTGATGAGGTGGCGAGGGTAGAAGGGGTGAAGGTGGAGAACGTCTACTTCGACCTCACCCCTCTGGAACTCATCACCTCCTTCGTCACCCCCAGAGGCCTAATGGACCCAAAGACCTTCCTTTCGGAGGGCGGACTTGACATCGATTGAAATCGTTGGAAAAACGAAGAGAGGACGCCGAGGGATGCAGAATCCAACCATTAATGGACGTAGAAGAAGGAGCGAGGGAAGATGAAGGCGGACCGTGAAAAGATCGTAGAGGTCCTCAAGGAACGCTCACGAGAGGGCAAGATCCCCTGTCCCGTGGCCCTGCGGACCGCCTCGGAGCTGGGGGTATCCCCCCGCGAGGTGGGGAAGGTCCTGGACGAGTTGGGGATCAAGGTGGTGGAGTGCCAATTGGGGCTCTTTCACTCCCAGAAGGGATGAGGGCTCAGGAGAGGCTCGAGTAGATCTCCAGGTGTCTCTTAGCCGTGCTGTCCCAGTTGGTCCTCCGGAGGAAGGCGTGAAGTCTGCGCCTCACCTCGTGGGCCACCTCCCGATAATTCTTCCTGAGGAATCGTAGGACCCCGAGCAACCCCTCCACGTCCTCCTCCACAAAGGACAGCTCGGGAAAGATCTCGGTGTACTCCACCAGACGGGGCACCCGGGAGGCGAGGATGGGCTTGCAGGCCCCCATTGCCAAGTGGAGGATGCCGCTCACCCCGAGGTGTCCCGGCCACTCCCTGTAGGGCAGCAGGATGGCATCGGAGGCGGCCAGGAGCCGGAAGAGGTCCCGCCTGGCGAGGAACCCCCGGGTGAAGAGCACCTGCTTGAAGCCAGCGTCCACTTCAGCAACGGCCTCCCTCAGCATGGAGAGCTCCTTGCCCTCGGCCTGGAAGCCCCCGGCCACGATGATGGTGGTATCGGGAAACTCCTCCGTGATCCGCTCCGAGACCACCTGCAGAAGCATGATCCCCTTGTCCCAACGCAGGAACCCGGGGACGGTGATGACGAACCTGCCGTCGGCCTCTGCCTCCATCCCGAGCACCTCGGCGAGATCCCCCTTCGTGGCCCTCATGCGGTTCACGTAGGTGCCATGGGGGACGAAATAGACCTTCCGCAGGTCGACCTCCTGCATCCACAGCTCGTACTCGCCCAAGGTGCTGTGGACGAAGACGGCATCGGACAGGTCTATCATCCGCTGCTGATAGCGAGCCAGTTCGCTGTTGCGGGAGTGGATGACGGTGTGAAGGGTCAGGACGATGTGGGGGACATGACCCCTCAGCCCCTCCAGGAACTCCATGAAGGGCTCCCCCTTGCCGAAGATCCCGTATTCGTGCTGGATGTGGACCACGTCAAAGGGGCCCTCTTCCGCGATCCTCTCTAGCAGACCTGAGAAATCCTCGGCCCTCGGCTGAAAGGAGGGTATGGAGATGACCCTGCCCCTTTCCTTGGCCTTGGCCCCATGGGCTGAAAAGACGTAGATAGGGGCCTCCTGCCTTGACATCTTCTCCACCAAGAAGTGGGTGTACTCCCCTATCCCGCAGTGAAGGGGTGGGAAGGTGGAGACGAAGGCCACCTTCATTTCAACCCTCCTACGATCGCGAAGGCGAAGTTCCTGGGCGTGAGCCCTTGGACCTTCCGATGGAACTCCTCGCTCAGGGCGAGCCAATCCCCATCAGACATGGTCAGGAGCCGTCCCACCTGTTCCACGAACTCCCAATCGCTCTTGGCGATGAACCTCTCCGTGACGTCCGAGAGCCCGGTGGGCCCCCTCATCACGACGGGTATCCCCCGGGCCATGGCCTCGCAGGGGGAGATGCCGAAGTGCTCTCCGATGCGCGGATGGGCGTAGACCCTGGCCGTGCCGTAGAGGTCGAAGAGCTCCTGGTCCGACGGGGACTCCACGATCTCCACCCCCCCTACCCTTTTGGCCAAGCCCTTGATCTCCTCAAGGTAGGCCCGATGGCGTGGATCGGGAAAGCCCGCCAGGGTGAGGCGCGCCTCGGGTACATCCTTCCTCAAGAACTCCATGATGAAGATGAGGAAGTCCTGCCTCTTCAAGGGGGTAAAGCGCCCCGTACAGATGATGTGAGGGGGTGGCGGCTCCTTCACCTTCACCCCATCCCCGAGGAACCAGGGCTCAAGGGGCGGATGGGCCACAACGGCGTCCCTGCCCCAGACCAGCTTCACCGCCATGGCGGTGCGCCTGGAGTTGACAAAGAGCCGATCCACCAAGGCCAGCTCGTCCAAGGAGGTGAAGAGGAACCGTCCCCTTCTCTCGTAATCCCCCAAGTTCTCCTCCTCCACCTCCTCCTCCAGGGGGAAGTGGACGTACATGGCGATCTTGGCCATCCCCTTGAGGAGGGCGGCATAATGGGTCTCGGAGATCCCCAAGAACACATAATCCGGTGCCTCCTTCGCCACCAAGGGGCGGAGGTCCTCCGGATCGCCTATCTCGATGACGTCCTCGAACCAGTCGGGATCGGCCCTGAAGGAGACCAGAAGGGCCTCGTGGCCCAACTCCTTCAGCCCCTCGTAGAGGATCTTGGTGAGGCGCTCAGAACCTCCCTTTACATCCAGATGAGGATGAAAAAGGACGAACTTCAAGACCCCCCTCCTTGTAGATTGAAGAAGGAAAAAACGAAGGAAAGACGAAGCTTCTACAGGAAATATAATGCGGAACTTGAAGGGATCAACTGAAGGGACCTCAGGCTCTCGTCATCCCCTGAGCCTCAGCTTTAAGGTCTCAGGGTCTATCCCCCATATCTCCACCAGTTTTCTCCGCTGTTTATGGCCCCTCAGGATCTTCACCTGTGTGGGGGAAAGGTCAAGGCAACTCGCAAGGAGCGCCACCAGGGCCTCATTGGCCCTTCCCCTCTCGGGAGGGGCCTTCACCTTGAC
>QMLK01000198.1 GCA_003646705.1 Deltaproteobacteria bacterium
ACTCTATCCCGAGGGACAGGATCCTCTGTACCTCCCTCTGAAGCACCTCCTTCGGAAGGCGATAGGGGGGTATGCCGTACCGGAGCAGCCCCCCGGGCTCGGGCATGGCCTCAAAGACCGTCACCCTGTGGCCCAAAAGGGCGAGGTGGTAGGCACAGGCGAGGCCTGCGGGGCCTGAACCCACCACTGCCACCTTGAAGCCTGTCTCAGGGGCCCTCTCCGGTAGGCACCCCAGGCTGTCGCCCAAGAACCGTTCTATGGCCGGGATGCTCACGGGCGGATCGTATCTGCCCCGGTTGCAGGCCTCCTCACAGGGGTGGAAGCACACCCTGCCACATACGGAGGGGAGGGGGTTGGTCTGAAGCAGCAGACGGGCGGCCCCCTCTCGGTCCCCCTTGGCCAGAAGGGCCAGGACCCCCTCGACGTCGTTCCCCACGGGACAGGCCCCGTTACAAGGGGGTGTCTTGGTCACGTACTGGGGCCTGAGGACCTCCTTCTCCAGCACGGGGAGGGAAGGGGGATGCACCTCCACCTTCTGGGGTCGATCCACCCCCTTGGTGAGCTGTATACAGGGATGTCGCGCTATCACCGCGGCCACACCGCCTTCCTCCTCCACGTGGCGGTAGGCCTCCCTCAGCACCCTCAACAACTCCGGTATCTCGTAGGGGTCAACCACCTGAAGGTACTCCACACCGCAGGCCTTCACCATCCCTTCCAGGGTAATGGGCCTCCCCTCGGTGCCGTCGGCCAGGGTCAGGGAGGCGGGGGTGGGCTGCATGCCGGTCATGGCGGTGGTGCTGTTGTCCAGGATCACCAGGAGGAACTTGGCTTCGGTGTGTACCGCGTTGAGGAGGGCGGGCAGCCCGGCGTGGAAGAAGGTCGAATCGCCTATGGTGGCCACGATGGGTATCTGTCGGCCGTCCTGACGGTAGGCCTGATAGAGGCCCGCGGCCATGTTTATGGCTGCCCCCATGTCCAGCACTATGTCCACCGCCCCCTGGTTGAGCCCCAGGGTGTAGCAGCCTATGTCGCTGGTGAAGATGGCGTTGGGGAAGGCGCGCTTTATGGCATAGAAGCTGGCCCGGTGGGGACAACCCGGGCAGAGGGTAGGGGGCCTTTCGACTCCCTGAATGGGGGCTTCGACCACCATCTTCCTCTCCGGAAGGGGAGGGCCTCCTCCCTTCTCCCAGGCCCTCCGAAAGGCCTCCTCTACCACCTCAGGAGCCAGCTCCCCCTCCTTGGGGACGAGGCCCGTGAACCTCCCTTCTACCTTTTCCCCTTCCCGGATCATCAGCTCGAGCACCGTGTCGGGCTCCTCCAGGACCAGGACCCGCTCGCACATCTCGAGGAACCCGCCCACCAGCCTTTTGGGGAAGGGGAGGGGGGCACCCACCTTCAGTACGGGTACGGAGTCCATGAGGCCCAGCTCCTCGAGGAGCTCCCTTACGGTGCCGAAGACAGGTCCTGCGGTGATGATCCCCAAGGGGAAGGGCCCATCTGAGGGCTCCAGGGGTCGGCCCCCGAGCAGCGCTCGATTGAAGGGCGAGTGCTCGTATTCTTCAGCGATCCTCTCGAGTTTGCGGTTCAGGGCCTTGTGGAGCTCGTAGCGATAACGGGGGGTGGAGGCCCAACGGTGGGGGTCCCTCTCGAAGGAGGCCTCCCTCTTGATCACCTTAGGAGGGCTGAGGCTTACGGTCTGACGGGCGTGGCAGATCCTTATAGTCGGCCGCAAAAGCACAGGGATCTCATATCGCTCGGACAGCTCGAAGGCGTAAGAGGCCATCTCCTTGGCCTCCTGGGGGCTCGATGGGTCGAGGACCGGCACCTTCGCCATGATCCCCCAGAGGCGGGAGTCCTGTTCCGTCTGAGAGCTGTAAGGGCCGGGGTCATCGGCGGCCACGACCACGAAGCCGCCCTTCACTCCCGTGTACAGCGAGCTGAAGAAGGGGTCCGAGGCCACGTTGAGCCCCACCTGCTTCATGGCCACAGCAGCGCGCTTGCCGACGTAGGCCGCAGCCAGGGCCACCTCGTAGGCCACCTTCTCGTTGACCGACCACTCTATGTAGATGTCCAGCCCCTCTTCATCCCTGAAGGCAATCACCGCCGGCAGGATCTCTGTGGCGGGCGTCCCCGGGTAGGAGGCCATCACCTGACAGCCCCCTTCGACCAACCCCCGCCCTATGGCTTCATTCCCCAACAGGACCCGTTTTTCAGCCATCGGGGCCTCGATTGTATACAGTATACATCCTCCCCACCAAATGTAACCTCCCGTCGTGGCCTTTTGTCAACCAGCATGATCGGTGGGTAAAATGGGCACAAATTGGGCAGGAGGTGGGTATGAAGCTCCATCACATAGGGGTGGTGGTGCAGGATGTCCTCAAGAGCGCTGAGGCCTATGAATCCCTCTTGGGGCTTCGGGTCGTCATGGGGCCTAAGGAGGACCCCATCCAGAGGGTGAACGCCATCTTCCTCGACCTGGGCTGCGGTGAGGAGGTTGCACTTGAGCTGCTCGAGCCCACCCGGGAGGATTCGCCCATAAGCAGCTTCCTCAGGAAGGGCGGTGGCCTCCATCACCTCTGCTTCGAGGTGGAGGACATAGAGGGGACGGTAGCCAAAATGAGGGACAAGGGCCTGAGGGTCGTCTGCGAGCCGGTGCCGGCCTGTGGCTTTGGGGGCCGCAGGATCGCCTTCGTCTTTCCGGTGGAGGGGATCCTGGTGGAGTTTGTGGAGGCGCGTTCCGGTGAGGAGAAAAATAGATGAGGGGGCCTTTGCCCCCTCATGGTTCCACTGTTGGTGGCGGTGCAGGGATTCGAACCCCGGACACTGCGGATATGAGCCGCATGCTCTGACCAACTGAGCTACACCGCCCTTCGCTAATTAAAAATGGCTTAACCCTTTCCCCTTGTCAAGCCCTGAGCCCAAGGGCCAAAAACTCATCTTCCGGCCGCGAGACGAAGGATGCGTTGACTTCTTGGATTATTTGTATAGGATTCTGAGATAAGGGGTAGATGAGGCATGGACCTTTCTGCGAAGCGCAGGGAATACGTGAGGAGGCTTGAGGAGGCGGTGGATAGGCTCAAGAGGGAGCTGGCCTCCATTCCTGAGGTGGAGCGGGTGATCCTCTTCGGATCCTATGTGAGGGGCAGGAGGGAC
>QMLK01000199.1 GCA_003646705.1 Deltaproteobacteria bacterium
TCTTTCACGCAGGGACCACCTTCAAGGACGGCCGCTTCTTCACCGCCGGGGGACGGGTCCTGGGGGTGACGGGTCTCGGAGAGACCATCCCCGAGGCCATAGAGAGGACCTATCGGGCAGTGGAGAGGATCTCCTGGGAAGGGGTCCACTACAGGAGGGACATAGGGCAGAAGGCCCTCAAGTACCTCTGACCTTGCGGAGCAAGGGGCCCTGGGGGGTGTCGAGGACCTCCACCCCCATGGAGGCCAATTCCTGGCGGAGTTGGTCGGCTTCTGCGTAGCGCCCTTCATGGCGCGCCTGCTCCCGTCTGTTGAGCAACCGATGGATCTCCGCCCGCAGCTCAAGGGAAGGGAACTCCATGACCTGAAGCACCCCGTCCATTCGCCTCAGGGCCTCAAGGAGCATCTCCCTGTCCCCTTGGGAGATCCCCCTCTGGAGCACGGGCTGAAGCTGCCTGATGAGCACGAAGAGGGCCGCCAGGGCCCGGGAGACGTTGAGGTCATCCTCCATGGCGGCCTCGAACTCCCCCTTCAGCCCCTCCAGTAGCTCCCCCAAGGGGCCGTAGTCCCTCCCCTCGGGGGCGTAACTCACCTGGACCAAGAAGTCGTTCAACCGCTGCCAGGCCCTCTGGCTGCCGTAGAGGTTCTTCCAGGAGAACTGCAGGGGCTTTCGGTAGTGGGTCCCGAGGAGGAAGTAACGGACCTCGCTGCCGGAGAAGCCCCTCTCGGTCAGCTCCTTCAGGGTGATGGCGTTTCCCGCCTCGGGGGACATCTTCCTGCCATCGCTCAGCACCTGCTCCACATGGAGCCAGTGCAGCGCAAAGGGCCTCTCCGTTACGGCCTCGACGATGGCGATCTCGTTTTCGTTGTGGGGGAAGATCAGGTCGGTGGAGGCGGTGTGGATGTCCACCGTCTCCCCCAGGTACTTGGTGGCCATGGCCGCACACTCGATGTGCCATCCGGGACGCACCTTGCCCCAGGGGGTGTCGAAGTAGATCCCCGCCTTCAGCTCCTGGAGGTTCGAGCGCTTAAAGAGGGTGAAGTCCCGGGGGTTGTCCTTCTCGTAGTCGTCCAGGTCCACCGTGGCCCCCACCCTGACTTTCTTCGGGTCGATCCCCGAGAGCTTCCCGTAGCCCTTGAAGCGGCCCACCGCGAAGTAGAGGGAGTGGAACTTCTCGTAGGCGAATCCCTTCCGGAGCAGGCGCTGTGCCAAAGAGACCATGTCCTCTACGTGCTCCGAGGCTCGAGGGTAGTGGGTGGCGGGCTTCAGCCTCAGGGCCTCGGCCTCCCGGAAGAACTCCTCGGTGTACCTCGAGGTGAGCTCTCGGAGCGATAGCCCCTCCTTCTGGGCGCGGGCGATGGTCTTGTCGTCGATGTCGGTGATGTTCACCACGTGGACCACCTCCACCCCCTTGTACTCCAGGAAGCGCTTCAGCAGATCCGCCACCACCAGCCTGCGCCACTGCCCCAGGTGCAGCAGGTCGTTCACCGTAGGGCCGCAGGTGTAGATCTTGACCCGCTCGGGCTCCTGGGGGCTCAAGGGCTCCACCCGACGGGTGAGGGTGTTGTAGAGCCTGAGATCAAGGGCGGGCCTCTCGACGAAGAGGGCCGTGGAGAGGTAACGCTCCCCCGTATCGGGGAAGATGGTGACGATCACCCCTTCGGACATCCCCTCCGCCACCTTGGCAGCGGCGTACATGGCCGCCCCGGAGCTCATCCCCACCAGGATCCCCTCCTCGCGGGCGAGCCTGCGGGCCATCTCGTAGGCCTCCTCGTCCCCCACGGTGATCCTCTCGTCCAACATTCCTTTGTCGAAGATCCCCGGGGTGTAGGACTCCTTCAGGTTCTTGAGCCCCTGGATCCTGTGACCCATGCGGGGTTCCACCCCTACAATCCTTATCCGCGGGTCGTACTCCTTCAACCGGCGGGCCACCCCCATGAGGGTCCCCGTGGTGCCCATGGTGATCACCACCGCGTCGAGCCTCCCGCCGGTCTGCCTCCATATCTCCTCGCCGGTGCCGAGATAATGGGCCAGGGGGTTGGAGGGGTTGTTGAACTGGTCGACGAGGAAGTACTTCTCGGGCTCCTCCCGGGCGAGGCGGTAGGCCTCCTCGATGGCCCCATCGGTGCCGAGCTCGGCGGGGGTGAGCCTGATCTCGGCCCCGTAGGCCTCGAGGATCCTCCTCCTCTCCAGGCTCACCGACTCGGGCATGAGCAGAAGGACCCGGTAGCCCTTTACCGCCGCCACCATGGCCAGGCCGATGCCGGTGTTGCCGCTTGTGGCCTCGAGGATCACCTTCCCCTCGTGGAGCTCCCCGCGGCGCTCGGCCTCCTCGATCATCCTCAGGGCTATGCGGTCCTTGACGGAACCCCCGGGGTTAAGGGACTCGAGCTTGGCGAGGATCGTGACCCGGGGGTTGGGGTTGAGCTTCCTGATCTCCACCAGGGGGGTGGAGCCGATGAGATCGAGGACGCTCCTGCAGACCTTCATCTCCCCTTGACCATCCTCCCTGAGGCTATAGCCCTACAATACTTACCAAGGCCCTTCCTGACAAGGGCTCCCTCGATCTTCGGGCAGATGTCCAGGGAAAGGGGCCTTGCTCTCGCGCTGACTTAAGGGAGGCTCCTCAACGGAAGGGATGGGCCCTCCTCCTCTTCTTGCGCGGGCTGACCCTCCTCTCCTCCACGGGGACGTCGTGCTGAAGGAACAGCTCCTCCAGGGCCTTGATGCGATCCCTGAGCTCGGCGGCCCTTTCGAACTCCAGGCGCGAGGCGGCCTCCTTCATCTGGCGTTTGAGCGCGGAGATCCTCTGGAGGAGCTCCTGGGGGCTCAGATATTCGGCCTCGAGCTCCCGCACCACGGGAACCGTCCAGTAATCGGCCTCGTAGATGGAGCTGAGGAGGTCTGTGATCTGCTTCTTCACGGTCTCCGGGGTTATGCCGTTCAGGCGGTTGTACTCGGCCTGGATCCTGCGGCGGCGCTCCGTCTCCTGGATGGCCCGGGCCATGGACTGGGTGATGGTATCGGCGTACAGGATCACGCGCCCGTTCACGTTCCTCGCGGCCCGACCGAAGGTCTGGATCAGCGCCCGCTCCGACCTCAGGAACCCCTCCTTGTCGGCATCCAGGATCGCCACCA
>QMLK01000200.1 GCA_003646705.1 Deltaproteobacteria bacterium
CCGGGGAGGGATGGGGCCATCGTCGCCATGGGGGCGATGCTCAAGAGGGCCCTCCGCGTCCGCGATGTCCTCAGGCGCGAGGGGATCGAGGTCATGGTGATAAACATCTCGTGCCCCTTCGCCCTGGACGGGGAGCTCCTGGCCCAGGCCGCCTCCACGGGACTCATCATCTCCTATGAGGACCACCACGTGGAGACGGGCCTGGGGGCCGAGATCGCCAAGCTGGTGGCTAGGGAGGGTTGGAGGGTCCGCTTGAGGATGCTGGGCATCTCCTCCTACGGCCTATCGGGCACCCCCGATGAGCTCTACAGGGGTCAAGGGCTCGACGAGGAGACGCTGGCCGAGATCGTAAAGGAGGAGGTTAGGAGATGCAGGACCAGTACAAGAAGATCTACCGAAGGATCCTTCATGACCACTTCCCAGAGGAGCTGACCATCCAATTCGGCGACCAGGTGCTGCGTTACCGCAAGCGAACCTGGAGGATCCACGATGCCGAAAGGGACCAGTGGGTAGAGAGGGGGCTCCGCTACGGGGAGAACCCCGATCAAGAGGCAGCGCTTTACGAGTTGGTGGAGGGCAACCTGGTGCTCGGCGATTGCAAGTTTATCGAACCGGGCAAGGGGTTGGTGAGCTCCCTCAGGGAGGAGGACCTCCTACAATTCGGAAAGCACCCCGGCAAGATCAACCTCACCGACGTGGACAGCGCCCTGAACATCTTGAAGTACCTGATGGACAAACCCGCCGCCTGCATCATCAAACACAACAACCCCTGTGGCGTGGCCCAGGCCGAGAACCTCCCTGAGGCCTACGAGCGGGCCTTTATGGCCGACAGGATCGCCGCCTTCGGGGGCTGCGTGGCCTTGAACAGGCCGGTGGACAGGACCACGGCGGAGCTTTTGGCCAGGAGCTACCTCGAGGTGGTGGCGGCCCCCGAGTATGAAGAAGGGAGCCTCGAGGTCCTCGGACGGTGGAAGAACCTCAGGATCATCAGGATAGACCGGATCGACCGCCTGGCCGAGTACGCCGATCGGAGGTTCGTGGACTTCAAGGCCCTGATGGACGGCGGTTTGATCCTTCAGCAGTCCTTCCTGAACCGCGTCCGTTCCAAGGAGGACCTTAAGCCTGCGGTGGCCTACCACAAGGGCGTGGAGTACCGCATCGCCCGAGAGCCGACCGAGCGAGAGGTCGAGGACATGATCTTCGGATGGGCGGTAGAGCAGGGGGTCACCTCCAATTCGGTCATCTTCGTCAAGGACCGCTCTACCGTGGCCATAGGTACCGGGGAGCAGGACCGGGTGGGGGTGGTGGAGATCGCGATCTTCAAGGCCTATACCAAGTACGCCG
The DNA here is from genome assembly GCA_003646705.1 of Deltaproteobacteria bacterium. Classification (GTDB taxonomy): domain Bacteria; phylum Desulfobacterota; class B13-G15; order B13-G15; family B13-G15; genus B13-G15. The sequence goes on from QMLK01000200.1 coordinate 1,345, forward strand.
ATCGGCTGGCCTTCACCAGCTACGGGGTCCCCTACAAGACCCTCGAGGAAGAGGTCAGGGAGGGCCGAAGGCCTGCCTCCCAGAAGGAGGAGATAGACGAGAGGGTGAGGGAGGACCGCGGTGGCCTCAAGGGAGCGGTGATGGTCTCGGACGGCTTCTTCCCCTTCAGGGACGGGGTGGACGTGGCCATCAGGGAGGGGATTACCGCCATCCTTCAGCCAGGGGGATCAGAACGAGACCACGAATCGATCCTCGCCTGCAACGAGGCCTCACCCCCTGTGGCCATGGCCTTCACAGGGCAAAGGGCCTTCAGGCATTAGACATCGCTGAAGAGGACGACCCCTTCGGAGATGGCCCGCTCAAGGCTTGGACGGAGGACTTCGTATTCCTTGTCGCTATAGAGGTGGGGCTCAAGGCCTGGGATCCTAAGGAGTCTCTTCACTAAGGCGTAAAGGTCCTCCCGAGGCTCCCCTTTGTAGATTATCAAGAGGTCCACGTCGCTACTGACCGTGTAATCCCCCCTGGCGTAAGAACCGAAGAGGACCACCTTCAGGAGGGGAACCTTCCTCTGCAGGCTCGGCAGCCCATCGGCGAGGCGCCTAAGGACCTCCTCTCTTGAGATCTGAGGATAAAAGACCTTCACAGAATTTGAGGATCTCCTCGCCATAGGCGACAAGCCTCCTGGCCTCCCCCTCCCTGTAGCGACGCCTTGGGGAGCCGCTCGGGTGGGCGTTGGGATATCTGGCTGAGATGTAAACCTTGTCGAGCTCAAAGGCCTTGTGATTAAGTCGACGGGCACCTGGTGGACCTTGGCCAATTCCTCAAGCAGGTCGGCCACCGAATGCCCCCACGCCTCAGCCCCCATCCTTTGGAACACCGCCTTCAAGGCCTTCTCGGCGGCCTGCTGAGATGAAAAGCATGCCCAGTCATAAAAACCCCTTTCGAGGTCAGCCTTGGCGTGCTCCAAATCCCCCACTGCCTGGTCGAACCAATCTCTGCTCCTGTCCACAAGGACAAAATACCTCGATTCATCGGCAAATACAATCGCAGCCTTTCAGCCATTGAAGCAAACCCCGCTCTTACAGGGTTTGTTTCATCCCGGCTGTGACAGGGAACGCGGCCGATTCAACCCCGGGCGAAATCGGAGGTGCCTTCGCATCGAAGGAGGAGCTCCCGCGTCCCTTCGTCCTCCTCCCTCAACATCTCCATGAGCCTCTTGGGGATCTCCTCCAGGGGGACCACCGCCTCCACGGCCCCGAGCCTTATGGCCTCCTTGGGCATCCCAAAGATGACGCAGGTCGCCTCGTCCTGGGCTATGGTCCTGGCACCAGCCCTCCTCATCTCCAGGAGGCCCCGGGCGCCGTCAGACCCCATACCCGTCATGATCACCCCTATGGCGTTAGGGCCGGCCGCCTTGGCCACAGAGCTGAAGAGCACGTCCACCGAGGGACGCTGATAGCAGACCATGGGACCGTCCTTGACGTGGACGTAGTAACAGGTGCCACTTCGGGAGAGCACCAGGTGGAACCCCCCGGGGGCGATGAGGGCTGAACCGGGCAGCACGGGGTCACCGTCTGCGGCCTCCTTCACCTCGATCTTGCACAGCTCGTCGAGCCTCTTGGCGAAGGCCGAGGTGAAACCAGGGGGCATGTGCTGCACGATCACGATCCCCGGACACCCGAGGGGCATCCTCTCGAGCACCACCCTCAGGGCCTCCGTCCCGCCGGTTGAGGCCCCCATGGCTATGACCTTCCTAGTGGTCTTGAAGGGGAGGGGGAGATCTATAGG
>QMLK01000201.1 GCA_003646705.1 Deltaproteobacteria bacterium
ACCCAAAACTGCTCACCTTTCCCTTCCACCTAAAAACTGGTACCTATGTCTTTACCCCTTACCAACTCTTCGTCGGTCCAAGGGGCTAAAGGGACCGGTTGAAGATGCGTTTGTACCACGGAAGGGGAGCCTTGGAGAACTCCAAGGAGTACTCCCCGTAGGAAAGATCAGAGGTGGGCTTTACCGTTATCTTGACCTTAAAACGTGATTCGATGGAGGTCAGCTCCTCCCTCTTGCTGTTCAGCAGGTAATCGGCCACCTCGGGGGAGAGCTGCAATTGCACCTCTTGGAACCCCCCGGTTATCACCCGCTCCTTGATCTTCCGGAGGACCGAGACCGCCACCGACTGAGGGATTCGCACCCAACCCATCCCCTTGCAATGGGGGCAGACCTGGTGGGCCTCTTCGAGCAGGGAGGCCCTCAGCCGTTGCCTGGAGATCTCCATGAGGCCGAGCTTGGAGATGGGGAAGACGTCGACCTTGGCCCGGTCCTCCTTGAGGGCCCGCTTCATCCTCCGCTCCAGTTCCCTCTTGTGGGAGGGGTCCCTCATGTCTATGAAGTCGATGACGATGATCCCTCCGAGGTCCCTCAGCCTCAACTGCCTCGCTATCTCCTCGGCGGCCTCCAGGTTGGTGATGAAGGCCATCTCCTCCACCCCTCTGGCCTGTTGCGCCCTGCCGGAGTTGACATCTATGGCCACCAGGGCCTCGGTCACATCCACCCAGAGGCTCCCCCCCGACGGCAGAGGCACCTCTCGGGAGAAGATCCCTTCGACCTGCTCCTCTACGTGGTAGCGAGCAAAGAGCGGCAGGTCCTCGCGGTAGAACTTCACCCGCTTGCGATACCTGGGCATCAGTTCTTGGAAGAACTCAAGGACCCTCTGGTAGGTCTCCTCTTGGTCCACGATCACCTCCTTCACCTCTGGGGAGAAGTAATCGCGCACCACCTTGACCGCTATGTCCCCCTCCTGGTAAAGGAGGGCGGGGGCCGGCAGTTCTTTGCCGCGCAACTGGATCATCTCCCAGAGGCGCAACAGGTAACTGAAGTCGGCCAAGAGCTCCTTTCTGGTGCGCCCTTGGGCTGCAGTGCGCACGATGAAGCCCATCCCCTCGGGGAGGTCGAACTTGGACACTATATCCCTCAACCTCCGCCGCTGACTCTCCTTCTCTATCTTGAGGGAGACCCCCTGGACCTCCCCCCGGTCGGGCAGAAGCACCAGATACCTCCCGGGCAGGGATAGATAGGTGGTGAGGGCAGCGCCCTTCTCGCCCATCTCCTCACGGGTGACCTGGACGATCACCTCCTGTCCCCTCCTCAAGACCCGCTCTATCCTCGGGCGCCTCCCCTTTGGCTTAGAGGACCACCACTTGGAGTGGACCTCATCTATGGGGAGGAAGCCGTTCTTTCCCTCGCCGAAGTCCACAAAGGCGGCCTGAAGGCCCGGCTCCACATGGGTGACGACCCCCTTGTAGATGTTGCCCAAGATGGTCTTCCGCGAGGAGGCCTCCATGAAGAAGTCGACGAGCACCCCTTCCTTGACCACCGCAACCCTTACCTCCTCGGGATAGAAGGCGTTTATCAGGATCTTTTTGGCCACTCGCAGGCTCCTCGCTTTTTCTCCAAGGTTATCAACCCCTACTTGATTTTTCCACCCTTCTCTGCTATCTGGACGGAAAAAGGCCTCTTGGAGGGCTCCTTATGGCTGAGGAAAAGGAGAGGGAAAAGCCCATAGAGAAGATGACCGTGAAGGAATTGCGGGTGCTCGCCAAAGAGCTGGGGGCCGAGGCGGTGAGCGCCATGCAGAAGGAGGCGTTGATCGAGTTCATTAGGAAGGCCAAGGGCCTCCCCGCTGAGAGAAAGAAGGTAGTCAAGAAGGCCAAGAAGGTCTTGAACGTCAAGGAGATCAAGGCGAAGATCAAGGAACTGAAGGCCAAGAGGGAGGAACTCCTCCAGAAGGGGGAAAAGGAAACCGCAGCCCTGCTCCGCCGCAAGATCAGCAGGTTGAAGAAGCTGAGCCGAAGGGCCGCCCGCTTAGCCGTCGAAGGATCGTGAAGAAGATAGCCCCCTCCATCCTCTCAGCAGATCTCGCCAACCTGGCCTCTGAGGTAAAAGAGGTAGCCGAAGGGGGAGCAGATTGGATCCATGTGGACGTGATGGACGGCCATTTCGTCCCCAACATCACCATAGGGGTGCCGGTGGTGGAGTGCTTAAAGGAGGTATCGCCCCTGCCCCTGGACGTACACCTGATGATAGAACGGCCCGAGGAGTTCATCGAGCCCTTCGCCCGAGGGGGAGCTGACGTGCTGACGGTCCACGTGGAGGTCTGTCACCACCTGCACAGGGTCATAGCCCACATAAAGGCCAAAGGGATCAAAGCAGGGGTCGCCATAAACCCCGCCACCCCCCTGGGGAGCCTCGAGGAGATACTGGACGAGGTGGACCTGGTGCTGGTGATGAGCGTAAATCCGGGTTTTGGGGGTCAGGAGTTCATCCCCGGCAGCCTCCAGAAGATCAGGCGCCTGAAGGATTGGCTCAAGCAGAGGGGGTTGGAGGCGGTGGAGATCGAGGTGGACGGGGGCATAAAGATCGAGAACGCCGCCGAGGTGGCCAAGGCTGGGGCCGATATCTTGGTCTCCGGCTCCGGCATCTTCGGCCTGAAGGACCGCAAAGAGGCCTTGCGCAGGATGCGGGAGGCCATCCTTTAACTTCCCTTCCCACCTTCGATATGACATAATTTGGGCCTCTTCTCAGAGATGGCCGAGAACCTCCTACAGAAGATCTTGAAGGCCCACCTCGTGGAGGGAGAACCTCGTGCGGGCTCGGAGGTCGCCCTGAGGATCGACCAGGTCCTGACCCAAGACGCTACGGGGACCTTGGTCTACCTCGAGCTGGAGGCCATGGGGGTGGAGCGCATCGTGCCCCTTGCGGTGAGCTACGTGGACCACAACACGCTGCAGACCGGACCCGAAAACGCCGACGACCACCTCTACCTCATGACCGTCTGCCGCAAGCTCGGTGCCCATTTCTCCCCCCCGGGAAACGGGATCTGCCATCGCCTCCACCTGGAGAGGTTCGCCCGCCCCGGGGGGACCCTCCTCGGCTCAGACAGCCACACCCCCACGGCAGGGGCGG
>QMLK01000202.1 GCA_003646705.1 Deltaproteobacteria bacterium
GGAGTTCCTGCAGATCCCGGTCACCACAACCCTCATGGGCCTCGGCGCCTTCCCCGGCACCCACCCCCTGTCCCTCGGGATGTTGGGGATGCACGGCACTTACAGGGCCAACATGGCCGTCAGCGAATGCGATCTCCTCATCGCCATAGGGGCGAGGTTCGACGACAGGGTGACGGGGAAGGTGGAGGAGTTCTCCCCCCACTCCAAGAAGATCCACATAGACATAGATCCCACCTCCATAATGAAGAACGTGAGGGTGGACATCCCCATCGTGGGCGACTGCAAGAGGGTGCTGCGGAGGTTGATCCAGGTGCTGCGGGACGACAAGGTGGACTTCCAGGAGTACCGCAAAGGCCTTCTCCCCTGGCACGAGCAGATAGCCCAGTGGAAGCGACGCCACCGCCTCGCCTATGGCAAGGGCAACAGGATAAAGCCCCAATTCGTGGTGGAGAAGCTCTACGAGCTGACGAAGGGAAAGGCCATCATCACCACGGAGGTGGGGCAAAACCAGATGTGGGCGGCCCAGTATTACAAGTTTGAGGCCCCCCGCACCTTCCTCACCTCAGGGGGGTTGGGCACCATGGGCTATGGGTTCCCCGCGGCCATCGGGGCCCAGGTGGCCTTCCCCGAGCGTCTGGTGATCGACATCGCAGGCGATGGCAGCATCCAGATGAACATCCAGGAGCTGGCCACGGCTGTGCAGCACAAGCTGCCTGTAAAGGTGGCCATCCTCAACAACGGCTACCTCGGGATGGTCAGACAGTGGCAGGAACTCTTCCACGGCAAGAAGTACCTCCTCACCCGCCTCGGAGAGTGGAACCCCGATTTCGTCAAACTCGCAGAGGCCTACGGTGCCGTGGGCTTGAGGGCTACCCACCCCGATGAGGTGGAGGCCGTCATAAAGGAGGCCTTGAGGATACCGCAGCCGGTGCTCATGGACTTCTGGGTGGACGAGGAGGAGAACGTCTACCCCATGGTCCCTGCAGGGGAGCCCATCACGAAGATGTTACTCGTATAGGGGGTAGGAGATGCGGCAGACCCTGAGCGTCTTGGTGGAGAACCAATTTGGTGTGCTGGCCCGGGTGGCGGGCCTCTTCAGCGGCAGGGGTTTTAACATCGAAAGCCTCTCTGTGGCCGAGACCCTGGACCCCAGCCTCTCCATCATGACCATCGTCACCGAAGGCGATCAGCAGATCCTGGAGCAGATAACGAAACAGCTCAACAAGCTCATCCCGGTCATAAAGGTCGTGGAGATGGCCGACAAACCCCACGTGGAGCGGGAACTGGTCCTGGTCAAGGTGGCTGCCAAGCCGGAGAACCGCGCCGAGATCCTCAGGATGGTGGAGATCTTTCGGGGAAAGGTGATAGACGTGAGCCCTAAGAACTACACCATCGAGATAACGGGGGATGCGAACAAGATCAGGGCCTTCCTGGAGCTGTTGAAGCCCATGGGCATCAAGGAGATTGCCAGGACTGGCCGTGTGGCCATGACCAGGGGATAGTTTAAGGAGGTGCGATATGGCCAAGATCTACTACGACGGTGATGCAGACCTTGGACTCCTCAAGGGGAAGAAGATCGCCATCGTCGGCTACGGCAGCCAAGGCCACGCCCAGGCCCAGAACTTGAGAGACAGCGGCCTCGAGGTGATAGTGGCGGAGTTGGAGGGCACGGAGAACTACGAACTGGCCCGAAGCCACGGCTTTTCGCCTGTGAGCGCCGAGGAGGCCGCCCTTGAGGCCGACTACATCCAGCTCCTGGTCCCCGACAATCTACAGCCCAGGGTCTACGAGACCTCCATCAAGCCCCACCTCCGGGAGGGGAAGGTCCTCGGTTTCTCCCATGGCTTCAACATCCACTACAGCCAGATCGTACCCCCTGCCTTCGTGGACGTGGTGATGGTGGCCCCTAAGGGCCCTGGACATCTGGTGAGGAGCCAGTTCGAGGAGGGCAAGGGCGTACCGGCCTTGGTGGCCGTGGAACAGAACCCCTCGGGGAAGGCCCTCGAAGTCGCCCTCGCCTACGCCAAGGGGATAGGGGCCACCCGCGCGGGGGTGATCGAGACCACCTTCCAAGAGGAGACGGAAACGGACCTCTTCGGGGAGCAAGTGGTGTTGTGCGGAGGGGTGACGGAGCTGATCCGCGCCGCCTTCGACACCTTGGTGGAGGCGGGCTATCAGCCCGAGATCGCCTACTTCGAGTGCTTGCACGAGCTGAAGCTGATCGTAGACCTGATCTACGAAGGTGGCATAAGCTACATGCGTTACTCCGTGAGCGACACCGCCGAGTACGGCGACATGACCCGGGGCCCCAGGGTGATCAACCAGGAGACCCGCCGCATCATGAGGGAGATCCTGAAGGAGATCCAGGACGGGACCTTCGCCAGGGAGTGGATCCTGGAGAACCAAGCCGGAAGGCCCGTTTACAACGCCCTCAAGAGGCGGGACAGCCAACACCAGATAGAGCAGGTGGGGCGCGAACTCCGCAAGATGATGAGCTGGATCAAGAGAAGGGGGTGAGGGGTGTGGCCAAAGACCTCCTCCCCCTCAAGGAGGGCCTGCCCTTCATCCTCCCCTTAGCGGGAGGGGGGGTCATCTTCGGTCTGAGGGGTGAACTTCTGCTCTGTCTTTCCTTTTCCATTCTCGCCTTTATGGCCTTGATCTTCTTCCGAAACCCATCTCGCACCCCTCCCCAGGTCGAAGGGACGATCTTAGCCCCGGCGGATGGCCGAGTGATAAGGGTGGAGGAAGCCCCTCTTCCCGGTGGACAGCAGAAGAGCAAGAAGGTGAGCATCTTCATGTCGGTTTGGGACGTCCACGTCAACAGGTCCCCCGTAGAGGGGGTAGTGGAACGTAGGGAGTACAAAAGGGGCAGATTCCTCCCCGCCTTCAAGGGCGAGGCCTCGCAGCAGAACGAACAGAACCTCCTGCTCCTGCGGACCAAGGGCGGAGAGCACCTGGCCGTGGTCCAAGTAGCGGGCATCATAGCCCGGAGGATCCTCTGCCGAGCAAAACTGGGGCAGAGGCTCTCCAGGGGGGAGGTCTTCGGAGCGATCTTGCTCGGCTCACGGGTGGACCTCTATCTGCCCCAGGGGGTGGAGGTGTCGGTAAGGGAGGGGGA
>QMLK01000203.1 GCA_003646705.1 Deltaproteobacteria bacterium
AAAAAAGGCTGCTGGCCAGAAAGCCTTGTAAAATATGGCGTCCCCAGGGGGATTTGAACCCCCGTCGCCGGCGTGAAAGGCCGGTATCCTGGGCCTGGCTAGACGATGGGGACGCTACATGGTGGGCCGTGCAGGACTCGAACCTGCGACTCTCGGCTTAAAAGGCCGATACTCTGCCACCTGAGTTAACGGCCCTACGCAAAATGTAGAATATGGCCGGGGAAAAGTCAACTAAAGGGGTAAAGGAACAAGGACATCAACCCTCATGGGCGGCCAACTGGGCCAGTCCCTCCTGGTCCAAGATCTTTATGGATCGCCCCTGCACCTCTATGAGTCCCGCCTTGCTGAGTCTCGCCAGGGCTCGGGAGAGGGTCTCCGGGGCGGTGCCCAAGAGGTTCGCCAGTTGTCCTTTGGATACCTCGAGCTCCACCTCCTCAGATCCACCCCTACCCTCTCGTAGGGAGAGGATGTAGCCGGCCAGGCGACCCGATACCTCCTTGAGGGAGAGGTCCTCGATGAGGGCCGCAAACTCCCTCAGGCGGCGCGCCAGGACCGCCAACATCCCCAGGATCAAAGGGGGGTGTTCCTCGATCAACCTTATGAAGGCCTCGCGGGGGAAGAAGAGGAGATGGCTGTCCTTGAGGGCCGCAGCGTGGGCTGGAAAGGACCTCCCGCTGAAGACCGCCACCTCTCCGAAGGGCTCCCCTGGGCCTAAGAAGTGCAGGACCTGCTTGCGGCCCTCGGGCGAGAGCTTGAAGACCTCCACCCTGCCCTCCACCACCACGTAAAATCCCTTCCCCTCATCCCCCTCCGAGAAGATCAACTCCCCCCCTTTGAAGGTCCTCGGGAGGGCTATCTCGGCCAGGAGCTCCAGGTCCCGCTCCGGCAGGCCTGAGAAGAGGGAGACCGAGCCCAGAACCTTTACGACGTCCACGACCGACCCCTTGTCCCTCGCTATTTAGCACAGACCCCCTCAAAGGCGTCAAGGGCCCCTCTTGACCTACGTCAAGGCCCCTCCGCTGGGGCCGGGTACGATAGGGGCAAAAAGGAGGAGGTGCAGAGATGTTCTGTTTCCAGTGCGAAGAGGTGGCCAAGGGATCTGGTTGTACCAAGGTAGGGGTATGCGGCAAGAAGCCCGAGGTGGCCGCCCTTCAGGACCTCTTGATCTACACCCTGAAGGGGCTGGCCCTTTACGCCGTGGAGGGACACGACGTGAATGAACCTGAGGTCGATCGCTTCACCTGTGAGGCACTCTTTGCCACCCTGACCAACGTCAACTTCGACCCGGAAAGGTTCAAGTCCTACATCGCGCGCTCGGTCTCCCTGAGGGACGCCTTGAGGAAGAGGGTCAGGGCGGCAGGAGGCGCGGTCGAGCTCTCTGAGCCCCCTGCGTCCTTTCAGCCCGCCGAGGAGATGGACGAACTCGTCAAACAGGGGGAGGCCGTGGGGATCAAGGCCGAGGAGGAAAAGCTCGATCCGGACCTGTTTTCCCTGCAGCAGACCTTGATCATCGCCTTAAAGGGGATCGCCGCCTACGCCTACCACGCCGCCAAGCTCGGGGAGGAGGACGAGGCGGTTTATGCCTTCCTGCACGAAGGGCTGGCCTCGACCCTCAACTCCCGGTTGGGCCTTGACGACTGGCTCGAGCTGGTGCTCAAGGCCGGTGAGGTGAACCTCCGGGTGATGGAGCTCCTGGATGCGGCCAACACAGGCACCTACGGCCATCCCCGGCCGACCCGGGTACCCCTCGGGGCAAAGGCAGGCAAGGCCATCTTGGCCTCGGGTCACGACCTGAAGGACCTCGAATTGCTTCTAAAGCAGACCGAGGGAAAGGGCATATACATCTACACCCACGGGGAGATGCTCCCCGCCCACGGCTACCCCGAGCTGAAGAAGTACCCTCACCTCTACGGCCATTACGGAGGAACCTGGCACAACCAGCAAGGGGATTTCGCCTCCTTCCCCGGCCCCATCCTGATGACCACCAACTGCCTAGTGCCCCCCAAGGAGACCTACAAGGACCGCCTCTTCACCACCGGTCCCGTGGGCTACCCGGGGGTGAGGCATATAGAGGGCGAGGACTTCAGCGCCGTGATCGAGAAGGCCCTCCAGACGCCCGGCTTTGAGAGGGATGAGGAGCGGGGTTCCGTCATGGTGGGGTTCGGCAGGGAGGCTGTGTTAGGGGTCGCCCCCAAGGTCATAGAGGCGGTGAAGGAAAAGGCCATCCGCCACTTCTTCCTGGTAGGGGGTTGCGACGGCCGCAAACGCCAGAGGAGCTACTACACCGAACTGGTGGAGCAGATCACTCAGGATTGCGTCGTCTTGACCCTGGGCTGCGGCAAGTTCCGCTTCTTCGACGAGGACCTGGGGACCATCGGCGACATACCGCGGCTGCTCGACGTCGGCCAGTGCAACGACGCCTACTCCGCCATCAAGATCGCCCAAGCCCTGGCCGAGGCCTTCGGCTGCAACATCAACGACCTGCCGTTGTCCTTAATCCTGTCGTGGTACGAACAGAAGGCGGTGGCCATCCTCTTGACGCTGCTCTACTTGGGGATAAAGGACATAAGGATCGGGCCAAGCTTGCCCGCCTTCCTCTCCCCAGGGGTCCTCGAGGTACTCGTGAAGAACTTCGCCCTGAGGCCCATAACCAACCTCCAGGAGGACCTCAAAGCGATATGGGCCAAAAAGGCCCGTTGAGCAAAGGAGGGATGAGGTCATGAGGACCATCAGGTGGACGGACTCTGAAACCACCCCCAATCCCCACGGGGTCGACGCGAGCGCGAGAAAGATCTACGACTCCGAAAAGGCCCAGGTCATCCACATCACGCTGAGACCTGGCGAGAGGCTGAAGCGGCATGTCACCCCCGTAGATGTCATCTTTTACGTCCTCGAGGGGAGGGGAACGGTGGAGATCGGCGACGAAAGGCAGAAGGTCGCTGCAGATACCCTCATCGAGAGCCCGGCGAGGATACCTCACTGTTGGTATAACAAGGGCGATGAGGACCTGCGCTTCCTCGTGATCAAGGTCCCGCGGCCCACGGAGGCCACGAGGTTGTTGTAACGATTTGGGAAAGCCCTTCAGCCCGTGGCCCCTTCC
>QMLK01000204.1 GCA_003646705.1 Deltaproteobacteria bacterium
CCGCGGCAGAGCTCCTTGACCACGATGACCTTGTAGCCGGCCTTGGCCGCATCGAGGGCGGTGGCCTTGACACAGTAGTCGGTGGCGATCCCGTAGACCACCACGGTCTCAATCCCGTTCAACCTCAGAATGGTGTCCATCTCCGTCTTCTGGCCGCCGTCGTCCTGAAAGCCGGAATAGCTGTCGTAGCGCGGGTCCCTGCCCTTCTGGACCACGGCCCGAAAGAGGTTGTTGTCCACGAGGATCCTGGCCCCTTCGGTGCCCTGTACGCAGTGGGGCGGCCACAGGACCTGTTTACGCCCGTCGACATCTATGACCTCGAAGGGCTTCTTGCCGGGGTGGTTGGTGTAAAAGGATACGTGGTTCGGCGGATGCCAGTCCTGGGTGGCGAAGATGAGGAATCCGGCGTCCCTGAGCTTCCTGGTGGCCTCCTCCACCTGGCGGACATAGGCCTCATCGGTTCCTGAGACGGCCAAGGAACCCTCCTTCCACTCGGTGAAGTCCCCCTGCACGTCCACTACGATGACGCCGATCTTGGACCCCGCCCGGGACCTTTCGACCATGAGGCCTACAACGACCAAGACGACCACGATACCTAAGACGATCTTCATCCCTCCACCTCCTTTCCCCCTTCAGGGGATTCCAAGTCTCCCCCTGGAGATCTCCAGGACCCTCTCCAGGTTGGCCGGCAAGCGGTAGATCCGCTCGCCCAAGGCATCTGCTATGGCGTTCAGTACCGCTGGAGCCGTGGGGATGAGGGCCGGCTCCCCAACCCCCTTGGCCCCGAAGGGACCTGTGGGCTCGGGCTCCTCCACGATGATGGGGACCACCTCTGGCATGTCCATGGTGGTGGGGATGAGGTAGTCCTTCATGGAACGGGTCCTCCCTGGATGGAACTCCTCCATCAGGGCGAAGCCCACCCCCATGGCCACGCCGCTCATTATCTGCCCCTCCACCTGCCGCGGGTTGATGGCGTGGCCCACGTCGTGGGCCGCCACGACGCGCTTGACCTGGACCTGCCCTGTGGTCCCATCGATCAGCACCTCCGCCATCTGGCAGGCGAAGGCGTAGGTGGCGTAAGGGATCCCCTGGCCGGTCTCGGGGTCAAGGGGGGTGGTCTCCGGGTCGAAGAAGCCCTCCGCGGCCAGGACCTTCCCCTCCTGGTAGCAGCGTTCGGCCACATCCCTCAAGGAGGCCAGAACCTCGCCGTCAGGGCCCTTGATCAGGCCATTGGACAGCGTGAGCTTCTCCGGTCGACGGCCAAGCATCCGGGCCGCCTCCCCGAGCAACATTGCCCTGAGCTTGCCGCAGGCATCAGCCACGGCCCCTCCGGAGATATAGGTCTGACGGCTCGCAGAGGTAGCCCCCGCATCCAGGGTCAGGGCCGTGTCGGCCCGCACCAGCCGCAACTCCTCCCATGGGACCCCGAGGACCGCTGTAGCGATCTGGCAGAGCACGGTGTCAGATCCTTGGCCTATCTCGGCTGCCCCGGTGTAAAGGGTGACTTTGCCCTCCCCATCGACCATCACCCGGGCCCGGGAGGGGTTCTTCATGCCGGTGTTGCCGATTCCGTACCACATGGCCCCGAGGCCCTTGCCGGCGAACTCCCACGGCCGTTCCCCCTTGGGATGGGCCTCCCGCCAGTGGGGCTCGATCCTGCGGAGGCACTCGCCGATGCCGACGCTCGATGAGAGGACCTGGCCCGTGGCGGTCCGGGAGCCCGGCTTCAAGGCGTTCCTCATCCTGATCTCCAGGGGGTCAAGTCCCAACCCCTGGGCCAAAAGATCCATCTGGGACTCGTGGGCGAAGGCGATCTGCGGAACGCCGAAGCCCCGCATCGCCCCGCAAAAGGGGTGATTGGTGTAGTAGAGGCGTGAACGGACCTGGACGTTGGGCACCTCGTAGGGGCCCGCGGCGTGGACCGCTGCCCGGGTGGCCACGGCAGGCCCGTAGGAGGCGTAAGCACCGGTGTCGCCCACGATCTCCACCTCCACGGTCACCAGCCTTCCGTCCCCGCGGACTCCACTGCGGTAGCGCATCATGAGGGGATGGCGCTTGGCGGTGGCCAGATAGGCCTCCTCCCTGGTGTAAACCAGCCTCACCGGTCGCCTCAAGTGGTAGACCGCCAGGGCCAGGTGGCACTGGACGGTGATGTCCAGTTTGGAGCCGAAGCCGCCGCCTGTTGAGGCCTGGATCACCCTCACCCGCGAGGGCTCAAGGCCCAGGACCCGTGCCACCTCCCGCTGGTCGTAATGGGGGTTCTGGGTGGAGGCACAGATGGTAATCCTGCCGTCCTCGTCCACCCATCCAACCCCCGCATCGGGCTCGAGGTAGGTATGCTCGAGCATGCTCGTCAGATAGGTCCGCTCGACGATCAGGTCCGCCTCAGCGAAGCCCCCCTCGGGGTCCCCCCTCCTGATGCGCCGTTCGCAGAGCAGGTTCCCCCCCTCGTGAAGCAGCACCTCCCCCTTTTCTGCCTCCTCCACCGTGTCCACCAAGGGGAGGTCCTCGTACTGGACCCCTATGGTCTCTAGGGCCTGCTCCGCAGCCCTGAGGTCCTCTGCCACCACCAGGGCGATGGGCTCTCCCAGGTGGCGGACGCGCTCTGCGGCGAGCACCGGCTGATCCTTCTTGATGATCCCTATGGAGTTCTCACCGGGGATGTCCCTGTAGGTAAGGATCCTTACCACACCAGGGACCTCGATGGCCCGAGAGATGTCAAGGCCCAAGACCTTGGCGTGAGGCCGGGTGCTCCTCAGGACCTTCATGTGGAGCATCCCCTCGAGGCGGAGGTCCGCCGCATAGCGAGCCTTCCCCAGGACCTTCTCCCAGGCGTCAGGGCGCGGCACAAAGCCACCGATCTCAGGGGCCACGGACCACCTCCTGCAGGGCCCGCCAGAGAAGGCCCTCTATCGCGGGGAGCTTGTAAGAGGCCGAGGGCCTCCTGCCGCTCATGGAGGCCACGGCCTCGGCCGCCTGACGGGCCGCCTCCCTGAGGACACCTTCCTCAGGGGGCTTCCCCCTGAGGGCCTCCTCGGCAGCGTTCATCCTAACGGGGGTAGGCGTGGAGGAGCCCACCGAGACCCGAGC
>QMLK01000205.1 GCA_003646705.1 Deltaproteobacteria bacterium
CATCACCTCCGGATGGACCTCGATCCCCTCCTCCTTCTTCACCTCACAGGCGGCCTCGAAGATGGCCTCGGCCTGCATGGCGGTTATCTCGGGATAGACGATACCCAGACGGCACCCACGATGGCCGAGCATGGGGTTCGCCTCGTGCAAGGCCCTCACCTTCGCCTTCAGCTCCTCGGGTGAGAGGCCCAGCTTTTCGGCCAGCTCCTCGATCTCCCGTTCATCGGCGGGGAGGAACTCGTGCAGGGGGGGATCGAGGGTCCTTATGGTCACGGGCCTTGAGCCCATGACCTTGAAGAGCCCTTTGAAGTCCTCCTTCTGCATGGGTTGCAGCCTCCGCAGGGCCTTCCTACGGCTCTCGCTGTCTTCGGCGATGATCATCTCCCTCATCACGTCGATCCTGTCGCCCTCGAAGAACATGTGTTCTGTGCGGCAGAGGCCGATTCCTTCGGCGCCAAAGGCCAGAGCTATGGCGGCCTGTTCGGGCTTGTCGGCGTTGGTCCTGACGCCGAGGCGCCGGGCCGCATCGGCCCACCTCATGAGCTGGTCGTATATCTGAAAGGTGGAGGATTCTTCAGGCCTCAAGCTCTTTTCCAACAACACCTGCAGGATCTCGGAGGGACGGGTGGGGATCTTGCCGAGGATGACCTCACCGGTGGTGCCGTCTATGGAGACGTAGTCGCCTTCACGGATGATGTGTCCCCCCACCTCCATCTGCCGTCCCTTGTAATCGATCTGGAGGGCCTCACAGCCCACCACACAGACCTTGCCCATCTGCCTTGCCACCAAGGCTGCATGGGAGGTCATCCCCCCCCGGGCGGTCAGGATCCCTTGGGCCGCGTTCATGCCTCTGATGTCCTCTGGGGAGGTCTCCACCCTCACAAGCAGGACCTCTTCACCCCTGGATGCCCATTCCTCGGCGTCCGAGGCGAAGAAGACTACTCTTCCAGTGGCCGCTCCCGGTCCCGCAGGCAGGCCCCTGGCCACCACCCTACCCTCCTGCAAGGCCTTGCCCTTCTCCGCCGGGTCGAAGACGGGGCGCAGGAGGTGGTTGAGCTGATCCGGCTCCACCCGAAGGAGGGCCTCCTCTTCGTCGATCAGGCCCTCCTTCACCATGTCCACGGCGATCCTCATGGCCGCCATCCCCGTCCTTTTCCCCGCTCGGGTCTGCAGGATCCAGAGCCTCCGCCTCTGGATGGTAAACTCCACGTCCTGCATGTCGCGGAAGTGTTTTTCAAGAATTTTGCAGTATTTTTCAAGTTCATTGTACAATTCCGGCATTTCCTCCTCCAAGGAAGAAAGTGGGCTTTCCCCCTTCTGCCGTTTGTTTATGGGTTGGGGGGTACGGATGCCGGCCACTACGTCTTCGCCTTGGGCGTTCATCAGGTATTCGCCGTAGAGGCAGTTCTCCCCGGTGGCGGGGTTGCGGGTGAAGACTACCCCTGTGCCCGAATCCGGGCCCATATTGCCGAAGACCATGCTCTGGACGTTGACCGCGGTGCCGAGGTCGTCGGGGATGTCGTTCAGCTGCCGGTAGGCTATGGCCCGGGGGTTGTTCCAGGAGCGGAAGACGGCCCCTATGGCCCCCCAGAGCTGCTCTCGCGGGTCATCGGGGAAGTCCACCCCGAGCCTCCTTTTGATCTCCTCCTTGTAGAGCCTCACCAGGTCCTTCAGATCCTCGGCGGACAGTTCGTGGTCGTAGCGGACTCCCCTCTCCTCCTTCTTCTCCTCCAGGATCACCTCAAAGGGGTCCCGTTCGTCTTTCTCCTGGGGCTTCAGGCCGAAGACCACATCCCCATACATGGCCACGAAGCGGCGGTAGCAGTCGTAGGCGAACCGTTCGTTCCCCGTCTTTTGGGCCAGTCCTTCCACCGTCTGGTCGTTGAGGCCGAGGTTGAGGATGGTGTCCATCATCCCCGGCATGCTGATGGGGGCTCCCGAGCGGACGGAGAAAAGGAGGGGATTGGAGGGATCGCCGAACCGGGCCCCCATCACCTCCTCCACCCGCTTCAGGGCCTTCTCCACTTCTTCCTCCAGTCCGGGTGGGTACTCCCCTCCTGAACGGTAATAGTGTCGGCATACCTCTGTGGATATGGTAAAGCCGGGGGGCACCGGGATGCCGAGGTTGGTCATCTCGGCCAGGTTGGCCCCCTTGCCCCCCAGGAGGTCTCGCATCTTGGCCGTCCCCTCTGCCTTTCCTTCACCGAAGAAAAAGACCAACTTGTCCATCTCTTCCTCCTTTTGCCCTTGGTAGATCTCGTCTTCTTTACGGCTTTTCTTGGAATCGAGAAAAAAGGCACATACAGTATAACCGTTCAGGGTCTCTCCTTCAACTTCCCTGCGGTTACACCAGGGGGGTTAAGGACGTGAGCGGCGTTCCATCTCGCGGGTGTAGGCGGCCAGGAGGTTCCTCCTGGTGAGGACCCCAAGGATCTTGTTGGGGTCCCTGGAATCCACGACCCATATCTCCTCCACCGGTGTGCCCTTGGTGTCCATGAGGGTGAACTTCCTTAAGGCGCTGGCCAGGTCCTCCTCCGGGGTGACGGTGATCGGCACGGGTTGGGCTATGTCCTTGGCGATCACCAAGGGGTAGACGCCCTCCTCCAGGAGCACCCCCCGGACGTCGTCCACCGAGACCGCCCCTATGAGCCTTCCGCCCCTGTCCACCACCGGATAGTTGTAGGTGTCGGTCTCACCGATGGTCCTTATCAGGTCCCTCAGGGGCATATCCTCGGGGATCCTCACCAGCTCCCTAGGGGTATAGGCCTCGGCCACTTTCAGGTCCTGGAGCACGTCCACCACGAACTCCCCCCTATGGGCGGGGGAGTCAAGTTTGGTGATCACCTGTTGTCTGTAGATGGTCCAACCCCTGCTGACCAAGAAGGAGAGGGAGCAGACCAAGAGGCTGGGCAGCAAGAGGTGGTAGGAGCCCGTCATCTCGCTCACGAAGATGATGGTGGAGATGGGGGCCTTAGAGGCGGCGGCGAAGAAGCCCGCCATCCCCACCACCGCAAAGGGGGTGACGTGCTCGACGACCCCGGGCATCAGGTAGTTGAAGACCTTCCCCATGGCCCCTCC
>QMLK01000206.1 GCA_003646705.1 Deltaproteobacteria bacterium
GCCTCCTGAGGAGATAGTGGGGAAGAAGGCCGAGTTATTCCAAAAGAGGGTCTTTTACGTCTTTGAGCATTACGACGAGCTGTGGGAGAAGTGGCTCAAGAAGTTCCGCGCCCTCGGGAAGGAAGTGGAGGACCTCACGGTGCCCCAGGAGCTGCCGCAGTTCGAACCCGACGAGGGGGTCTTTCCCGCCCCGAAGGGCTACTACACCTCTTACGAACTGATGGAGGCCTACGACAGGCTCGTCAACGCCATCTACAAGGGATGGCAGTATCACTTCGAGTACCTCAACCTGGCCTATTTGGCCTATCTGATGTTCGCCGACACCTGCCGGAAGCTCTTCCCCGGGATCAGCGAGAGCACCATCGGCAAGATGGTGGCAGGGGCCTACGTGGTGATGTTCCGCCCCGAGGAGGAGCTCTGTAAACTGGCGCGTGTGGCCTCCAGCCTCCCGGGGGTGAAGGAGATCCTCATAAAGGACGTCTCCCCGGAGGAGAAGATCAAGGAGCTTCGGACCTTCCCCGAGGGCCGGGAGTGGCTCGATCAGATGGAGCAGGTGAAGGACCCGTGGTTTTACGTATCCTGCGGCAGCGGTTGGTTCCACTACGAGGGAAGCTGGGTGAACAAGCTCGAGGTCCCCTTCGGCTATCTCAAGAGCTATGTGGAGAGGTTGGAGAAAGGCGAGAGGATAGAGAGGTACCTCGAGGAGATAGAGGCCGAGAGGGATAAGCTGGTGGAGGAGTATCGCAGGTTGATAAAGAGCGATGAGGACCGAAAGACCTTCGACGATGCCTTCAAGACCTGCCGCACCATCTACCGCTACGCCGAGGACCATCTGTTCTGGGTCGAGCACTGGTTCCACACCATCGTCTTCGAGAAGATGAGGGAGTTCGGGAGGGTCCTCGCCAAATACGGCATGCTCAAGGACCCCGAGGACATCTTCCTCTTCAACCGCCTTGAGGTCCCCTACCTGATAGAGGACTTGGTCACCTCTTGGGCCCTGGGCGAGGGGGTGCCCCACAGGGGTGCCTACTGGCAGCAGAAGGCCGAGCGGCGGCAGAAGATCCTTGAGGCGGCAAGGCGTTGGGTCCCTCCGCCTGCCTTGGGCACCGTGCCAGAGGAGATTGCAGAGCCCTTCACGGTGATGCTCTGGGGCATCACCTCCGAGAAGGTGAGCGAGTGGTTGAAGGGCGTCGCCGTGACCCCTGAAGAGGTGACCGAGCTCAAGGGCTTTGCCGCCTCAGCCGGTGTGGCCGAGGGCAAGGCCAGGGTGATCAAGCTGCTGGAGGAGATCACCACCATAGAGCCCGGCGAGATCCTGGTCTGTCCCACCACCAACCCATCCTGGGCCCCGGTCTTTACCAAGATCAAGGCCGCTGTGACCGACATCGGAGGGCTCACCAGCCATGCGGCCATCGTCTCCCGCGAGTACGGCCTGCCATCGGTCACCGGCACCGGCGTGGCCACCCAGGTGTTGAAGACAGGGGATATCATCCGGGTGGACGGTGACAAGGGCGTGGTGACGATCATCAAACGGGCTTAAAGCCATCCCCCCTGGCCGCTCGAGCGGCCAGGGGGGGCAAATTCGCCGATGGGAGGACCGACCATGGGTCGCATCCTCTGGTTCGAGGAAGTGGGCAAGGACGCCATCGGTCAGGTGGGGGGGAAGAACGCGAGCCTCGGTGAGTTGATGAAGGCTGGGGTGAAGGTCCCCCCCGGTTTCGCGGTCACCACTGAGGCTTATCGGGATTTCCTCGAGCAGACGGGGATAAGGCAGAGGATAGTCGATATCCTCTGCAGCCTGGAGATCGACGACACCGATGCCCTCAACAGGGCGAGTCAGGAGATCGGTCGCCTGATAGAGGGCTCTTCCCTGCCCCGTGAGATCCAGCAGGCGATAGAGGAGAGCTACGACGAGCTATGTGAGAGGGTGGGGGTGCAGGACGTCCCCGTGGCCGTCCGCTCCAGCGCCACCGCCGAAGACCTACCGACGGCGAGCTTCGCCGGCCAGCAGGACACCTACCTCTGGGTGCGGGGTAGCGGGGAGGTGGTGAGGAAGGTGGTGAAGTGCTGGGCGAGCCTCTTCACCCCGAGGGCCATCGCCTACCGGGTCAAGATGGGCTTCCCCCACGAGAAGGTCCTGATCAGCGTGGGGGTGCAGAAGATGGTCAAGGCCAAGGCTGCAGGCGTCATGTTCACCCTGGACCCCAATACCGGGGACCCCTCCAAGGTGGTCATCGAGGGTAGCTGGGGGTTGGGGGAGACGGTGGTCTCAGGGGAGGTGACGCCGGATTGCTTCGTGGTGGACAAGGTCACCATGGAGATAGCCTGTACCATCTCCCCCAAGACGGTGGAGTGCACCTTCGACCCAGAGGGCGGGGGGGTGATCCATCGAGAGGTTCCCGAAGAGCGACAGCGGCAGAGGTGCCTCGAGGACGAAGAGGTGAGGGAGCTGGCCTCCTTGGCCAAGAAGATCGAGGATTACTACGGGACCCCCCAGGACATAGAGTGGTCCATAGACGGGGAGGTCCCCTTTCCCGAGAACGTCTTCATCGTTCAGAGCCGTCCGGAGACGGTGTGGAGCCAGAAGAGGAAGGGGCCGGTCCTGGGCAGAAAGAGCGGGTTCGAGCTGTTGATGGAAAGGGCCATGACCCGGATAAAGATCCCCAAGGGCTGAGTCAAAAAAACCCCTTTTGATAAGGAGGTGCAGTTATGAAGGATTTGAGGGAGTGGATTGCGGCCTGTGAAAGGGAAGGAGAGCTCAAGAGGGTAAAGGCCGAGGTCGATTGGAACCTGGAGCTCTCCCATATAGCGAAGCTGAACGAGGAGAGGAGGGGGCCTGCGCTGCTCTTCGAGAACGTAAAGGATTACACCATCCCCGTGCTCACCTCCGCCTTCACTACGGAGAGGAGGCTCGCCATCACCCTGGACCTTGAGCCGGGGACCTCCATGTGCGAGATGGCCCGCTGGTGGATGAAGGCGGTGACCGAAGGGGGCCTCATCAAACCCAAGGAGGTCCCCTCGGGGCCTGTGACTGAGGTGATCCTGAGGGAGGACCAGATA
>QMLK01000207.1 GCA_003646705.1 Deltaproteobacteria bacterium
CCTCAACACCGAGGCCTTCCTCGAAAGGAGCCCCTTCAGGCGTTCAAAGCGCCCCTCGAGCTCCTTCCGTTCGAGGACCTTCTCCTCCAGCTCCTTCAGGCTGGCGAGGCCCTTCTGCCTCAACCTCCCCTCCCTCTCCTCCCTCAGGGCCTCCTCCTCCCTTTGGGCCTCCTGCAGGGCCCTGTTGACCTCCTCCCCCTTCTCCTTCAGCCCCTTCAGGTCCTCCTCCAAGCCCCGCTGCCTCTGCAGCAGGTTCTCCTCCCTCATCTCGAGGGTCTTCAACCCCTCTTGTACCTCCTTCAGTTCATCGAGGCGCTCCCTATAGGCCTCCTTCGTCCTAACCCCTGCCTTTGTAAGGATCTCCTCCCTCTCCCTCAGGAGGTCGGCCTCCAAGGCCACCCTTTGGGCCTCCTGCACTGCAGCCATCCTCAGCCTTCGGAGCCACAGCCAGCAGAGCCCCCCTGCGACCATCAGCCCCCCTCCCAAGGGGAGGGGCACGGCCTTCACGATCCCCAACAGGAGGAGAACCCCTCCCAAGGCCCAGAGCCCCCCGGCCAGCCAACCGAGACGAGCGAGCCTCGAGGCCCTCCTCCGCCACCGCTCCTCAGCGGCCTGAAGCCCTCGCCACCCCTCGGCGACCCGGGGGCCCTCCAGCCGACCTTGGAGGGCCTCCAGATGACCGTCGATCTCCAGCAACCGCTGATACCCCTCCTCCTCGGCCCCCTCCAAGGCCTGCAGCCTGAGGGAAAGGCGCTCTTGCTCCACCTTCAAGTCCCTCAACTCCTCCTTAAGCCTCCCAAGGGCCTCCTCCTTCTGGGCCTCCTCCTGGGAGATCTCCTCCTGTCTCCCCCTGAGGCTGCGGACCCTCTCGGACAACCGGTTGAGCTCCTCCTCCCCCTCCTTCAACCACAGGAGCTCCTCCTCCCCGAAGGCCTCGTACCCCTTCAACTTCTCCCTCAGGGCCTCTGCCTCCCCTATCTCCTCCTTCTCCCTCATCAGGTTCTTGTAACGCTCCCGTAAGGCCTGTTTCTCGAGGACCTTCCTCCGCAGCTCCACCTTCCCCCTCAACTCCTCCCTCTCGGCCTCGAGCCGGACGAACTCCTCCTTCAGCCCCTCGAGCCGGACGAGGTCCTCCCTGGCCTCCATCAGTCGAGCCCTCTTGGCCTCGAGTTCCTCTACCTCCCTGCGCAGCCTCTCCAGCTCCTGGGTGAGCTCGCCCTCCCTCCGGAGGTTCTCCCCCAAGGGGTTTAGGCCCCTTCCGAGCCTTGTCTTTATGTGCTCCATGGCCCGGTAAAGGCGCTCCGTATCCAAGAGCCTCCCCTTCAGGTCCTGGAGGAACCCCTTCTGGTCGACGAAGCCCAACTCCCCCGTCCTTACGAAGAAGAGGCTCTCGAAGAAGGAGGGCTTCATCCCCTTGAGGGGAGGGGGTCTGCCCTTGCCATCCTTGACCAGGAACTCCCCCTCCTCGGAGGTCAACAGCACCTCCGCCCTCCCTCCGTAACGTCTGGGCCCCCTGACCTGGCCGAAGAGGGCCTTTTCCAGGGCGTCAAAGAGGGTGGTCTTGCCGGCTTCGTTGGGACCGTAGAGGACGTTGATCCCAGGGGAGAACTGGAATTCCCCCGTCCCCAGGACGCCGAAGTCCTTGATCCGCAAGGCCTTAATCCACATGTCCCTCGAGGAGTTCGAGCCCCCGGCCAAGGAGCCTTTCGTCCCCCTCACCCCTTTCCCGCACCAACTCGAAAAAGCCCTTGAGGAGGGGATCGGCCTCTACACGCTGCAGATCTATGACCCGCCAATCCACCTTCACGTTATCGGGGAGTCCTTGAAGGGAAGCCCTGAGGAGGGCACCGTCCCTCACAAAACCTGTGAGAATGACCTTGAAGAAGTCCTTCCGTCCCCGCAGCTCCCTCAGCCGCAAGGGAACCTCCTCCTCCCTCACCTCCACCCCCAATCGCCAAGGCACGGTCCTGAAGGCGCGCCGGCAACCCAAGTCCACCTCCTCGACCCTCAGCTCCTCCTCGCAGAGGACGAGGAAGGCCTTCCGCGGCCCCTCCTCCTTGAAGGATAGGGGCTCGATGGTGCCGGGGTAGCCGCATCGGCAGGCCCCCTCCCTCCACAGCACAGGGTTGTGGTAGTGGCCCAAGGCCAGATAGTCGAAGGGGAGGTTCCTGACCTCTGTGGAGGTGAGGGGGTAGTAGAGGAGGCCGTCCTCGCCAAGCTGGGAGAGGACAGCAGGGTTGGAGACGTAGGAGGCGTGACAGAGGGCCACTTCGTACCTGGAGGCCCTTCGGAGCCCCCCTTTGAGGAGGTCCTTGCCGCTGCCGTGGGGGTGGAAGGGGAAGAGGTGCAGCCTCAGCTCACCGAACCTCAGGACCTCCGGCTCCTCGAAGAAGAGGAGCCCCTCACGATCCCAGCCCCCGAGTCCCCCTCGATCGTGGTTGCCACAGATGGCCACCAGGGCCACCCCCCTCTGCCGCAGGGGCTCTACGACCTCCAGGAAGGCCTCCTTTGTGGCCCGGGGAGGAGAGGGGACATCGAAGAGATCGCCCGTTATCAGGAGGATATCCACCCCTTCGGAAAGGCAAACTCCCACCACCTTTTCGAGCTGAAGGAGGATGTCCTCGTCCCTGTCCTTCTTGCCCAGATGGAGGTCGGATATGTGGAGCAGGCGCATCCTTGATGGCCTAAGGGAAATCTGCTAAAGCATACTCGATCGAGAGGGGTCTTTCAACGCGATGTCGCTCCTCGAATGGGCCTCCCACTTCAAGAACGTCCGTTGTGTGCTCCTCTTCGATCCCCTCGTCCCTCCGGAGGATGAGCTCCTTGGGTGGTTGGTGAAGAAGCACCGCTGGAGGGAGGTGGGGGTCCCACCCTCCCTCCTGAGGGCCAAGGATCGGCTCTGCAGCAAACCCTTCGTGGGGCTATCCTACCCCTCCGAGATCCTCCGAAGGCTGGTACAGACCTTGGGAGATGACCACCCCCTCTGGCTCACAGAGGCCCTGGTCTTGGCCCTCTGCTACGCCGCCCCCCTGCTC
>QMLK01000208.1 GCA_003646705.1 Deltaproteobacteria bacterium
CCCCCCTTCCTCCCCCCTCGATATCCAAAGGGGGGCTAAATAGGCCTTGTAGGTCTTCCCTCTCCTTTCGTATTTGCCCAAGGGATAGAGGAACTCCCATCGGTTGTAATCGCCCTGGGTACACCTGCTGAGGAGGGGACGGCCCCCCCATAGGGTCTCACCGCCTGTCCGGCGATAGAAGAAGATAGGACCGAGGACCTCAAGGGATACCCTCTCCCCCTGTCTTTCGTACATGAGGAAGGGCCACAGGGAGAGGGAGGCGCCAGAGGAGATGGCAGGCAGCAGTATCGAACAAAGCAGGAGGAGAGAACGTCTGAGGGGTATCATCCTCAGAAGACCAGGCCCGCTGCAGTCCCCATCACCGTTATGGGCGTCTGTTCCTCCACCCCCTCGGCGGCCTTCTCGATCTTCTTCAGGGTCCTCTCGGCCTGGCGATATAGCTGGTCGTCGGTGACGAGCTTCCCCAGGGTGCCCTCTCCGCGGTTGATCCTCTCGGCCAAGGTCTTGAACTCCTCTATGGCCCGCTGCAGATCGCTGTAAAGCCGTTCATCGGCCAAGAGCTTGCCCAAGGTCCCCTCGCCCTTGCTCACCCTTTGGGTCAAGGCCCTGAGGTCCTGGATGGCCGCCCTGAGGTCCTGGTAAAGCTGCTCATCGGTGAGCAGCTTCCCCAGGGTGCCCTTACCCGCCTGGAGGTCCTTCCCCGTCTTGCGGAAGGCCTCGATGGCCTCGTGGAAGGCCGAGAGGGCCTCGTCCGCCTTGCTCAGCAAGGGGTCCAACTTCCTGGAGAGGTCCTCGAAGCTGGCCATCGCCCCCTCTATCTTGCCCCTGTTCTCGGTCAGTATGGCCTTGAACTCACGGCTCGAATCCCTAAAGTTGAAGACCAACTCCTTCACGGCCTTCTGGACCTCCTTGTCGCCCACTAGCTCCTTCAGGGCCTCCCCCATGCCCGCCAATCCCTCGGCTGTCTTTTGAAGGGACGCAAAGAGCTGGTCCAGGTCAGGGGCGGCCTCAGTCCTGGTTATGACACCACCCGGGGGGAGGGACCGAAGGGTAGGGGTCCCGGGGTCGACCTGAATGAACTTATCCCCCAAGGCACCGTGGGTCCTGAGGACGGCCTCTGCGTCTTCATACAGGGTGACCCCCCCAATCCTCATGGTGACCTTGGCCTTGCCCTCCTCCAGACCGATCTTCTCAACCCTGCCTACGGGCACCCCTGCGACCTCCACCTGAGCCCCCACTACGAGCCCTGACACCGAGGAGAAGAGGGCGTGGTAGACCTCGCCCTTTATCCGCTCGAGCCTGCTCACCCTGAGGGACATATAGAAGAGGAGGGCGATACCCGCAAGGACTAAGAGCCCCACCTTTACCTCTGTAGCAGTACCTCCCCTCTTCATCCCTTGACCTCCTCTCTGGGAGCGCCATATCGCTCCCTTTTAAGGAAGGCTTCGAGGAGGGGATGCCCCGAGTGGAGCACCTCCTCAGGTCTGCCTTCGATCGCTATCCTCCCCCCCTCCAGCAAGGCCATCTTCTGGGAGATCCGTAAGGCGGTCTTCAGGTCGTGGGTTATGACGACGAAGGTCTTGCCGAGGTGCCGCTGCGTCTCGATGATGAGCTCCTCTATGGTGCCCGCCACCACGGGATCGAGGCCGGTGGTCGGTTCATCGAAGAGGACGATATCGGGGTCCAGGGCCAAGGCCCTGGCCAATGCGGCGCGCTTCTTCATCCCACCGCTCAGCTCCGAAGGCATCTTGTCCGCGGCCTCTGCCAAGCCCACCTCCTCAAGCCTCCTGATGACCACCTCCTGTACCTCCTTCTCGGGCAGATCGGTGTGCTCCCGGAGGGGAAAAGCCACGTTCTCTGCCACGGTGAGGGAATCGAAAAGGGCACCTTCCTGGAACAGCATGCCGAAGCGCTTCCTCAGCTCCATCAGTTCCCTTTCGCCCATCCTGGTGATGTCCTTGCCCATCACCAGGATCTCCCCCCTGTCGGGCCGAAAGAGCCCTATCATGTGCTTGAGCAGGACGCTTTTGCCGGCCCCGCTCCGGCCCAGGATCACGGTGATCTGCCCCTGGGGGATCACGAGGTTTACCCCCTTCAAGACCTCCTGCCCTCCGAAGGATTTATGTAAGTCCCTGATCTCGATCATCAGAAGAGCAACGAGGTCAGGATGTAATCGGCCATCAATATCACCACGGCGGACATGACCACGCTCTCTGTGGTGGCCCGGCCAACGCCCTCAGCTCCGCCGCGGACGTTGTAGCCCTTGTAGCAACACACCAAGGCCAGCAGGAAGCCGAAGACGGCGGCCTTTATGAGGCCGTAATAGATGTCATCCAGGCCCGTGTACTTCTCGATGTTCGCGACGAAGGCCCCCGGGTTTATCCTCAGGAGGATGACGCCGACGAAGTAACCCCCCACTATTCCGACGAAGTCCGATACGATGGTCAAAAGGGGCACCATCAACGTTGTGGCCAGGAGCCGCGGCACGATGAGGTATTTGATCGGATTGACCGCCATGGCGGCCAAGGCGTCTATCTGTTCCGTGATCCTCATGGTGCCCAACTCCGCCGCCATGGCCGAACCGGCCCGGGCTGTGATCATGATGCTGGTGAAGACAGGTCCAAGCTCCCTCGTCATCCCCAGGGCCACCGTGACCCCTACCATCGTCTCCGCCCCGAACTTTCTCAGGGCGTAACAGGTCTCAAGGGCGAAGACCATCCCTGTGAAGGCCCCTGTCATGAAGATCACCGGTGTTGAACGGACCCCTATCCGTTCCATCTGCTCCAGGAGCAGGTCGGGCCGGAAGGGCAGATGAAAGGTCCACCTCAGGGTCCTGAGGCACAACAGGGCCATTCCCCCAAGGTCCTTTACCTGCTTAATGACCCATGCACCGAGGGACGCAACCGCACCGAGCATCTCAGCCTTTGTAAAGCCTTTTTGACCGCATCCCCGCCGAACACAAGATCTCGTAAGGGATGGTCTCGGCCCAGGAGGAGAGTTCCTCTGCCGAGATCCCCCCCTCACCCCCTCCGAGG
>QMLK01000209.1 GCA_003646705.1 Deltaproteobacteria bacterium
ACCTTCCATTTGGGGGATCGCTGATGGAGGTGGTGAAGGACCCCGCTGAGATGCAACGGAAGGCCGAGGGATGGAGGCGGGAGGGAAAGGTCATAGCCTTCGTGCCCACCATGGGCTACTTCCATGAGGGGCATCTCTCCCTCATGAGGGAGGGTAGGCGTCGGGGCGATGTGCTAGTGGTGAGCATCTTCGTCAACCCCACCCAGTTCGGCCCTCAGGAGGACTTCGAGCGCTATCCCCGAGACCTGCAGAGGGACCTCAGGATGGCCGAGGAGGTGGGGGTGGACGTGGTCTTTGCCCCCGAGGCTGGGGCCATGTACCCCCCTGGCTTTCAGACCTATGTGGAGGTGAAGGACCTGCAGGAACACCTCTGTGGGCTCTTCCGTCCGGGGCACTTCCGGGGGGTCGCAACCGTGGTGGCGAAGCTCTTCAACATCGTGAAGCCCCATGTCGCCCTCTTCGGGAAGAAGGACTACCAACAGCTCCTCATCATCGAGCAGATGGTCAGGGATTTGAACATGGATGTGCAGATCGTGGGACTCCCCACCCTGCGGGAGCCCGATGGCCTGGCGGCCAGCAGCCGCAACGCCTACCTCTCGCCCGAAGAGAGGAAGGCGGCCTTGGCCCTTTCGCGATCGCTGAAACGGGCCGAGGAGCTCTTCTCCAACGGGGAGCGAAGGACGGAGCGGATCTTGGGGGAGGTGCGCTCCATCCTGGAGGCAGATCCCCTCCTTCAGGTGGAGTACGTGGAGCTCTGCGACCCCAGGACCCTGGAAGGCCTCAGGGGAGAGGTGGGCAAAGGGGCCCTTCTGGCCTTGGCCGCCAGGGTGGGGACGACCCGTCTCATAGACAACACTATCCTTGGGGAGGTGGATAGTGCAGAGGATAATGCTCAAGGCCAAGATCCACAGGGCTAGGGTCACGGAGCACAACCTCCACTACGAGGGGAGCATCACCATCGATGAAGGGCTGATGGAGGCCGCAGGGCTTGTGCCCTTTGAGCAGGTCCAGGTCTACAACGTCAGCAACGGCCACCGATTCGAGACCTACGTGATCCGCGGAGAGA
Source organism: Deltaproteobacteria bacterium (assembly GCA_003646705.1). Lineage (GTDB taxonomy): Bacteria > Desulfobacterota > B13-G15 > B13-G15 > B13-G15 > B13-G15. The sequence continues at coordinate 1,067 of QMLK01000209.1, forward strand.
GGGGCTCAGGGGTCATCGGGATCAACGGTGCAGCCGCCCATCTGGCCAAGAAGGACGACATCCTCATCATCGCCTGCTACGGCCTCTTGGACGACGAGGAACTGAAGGATCACAGACCCAAGCTGGTCTATGTGGACGAGGATAACCGGGTGGTGAAGGTGGCCGAGGAGAGCCTCTAAAGGGGGCCCGGAAGGAGTTGAATAACCTCTCAAGAGGCCTTAAGTTGTAGAGGGACTTGGCCGATCCTCTAAAAGGAAGCGCCTTAAGGAGGGAAGAGATGGTCCTTCACGGTGAGAGGTTGCTCTCCTTCCGGGACATCGTGGAGAGGTTCCAAAGGGGTGAGGACCTCTTCGACATCACCATCGAGAAGTGGAAGAGGATCAAGAGGTCCCTCTCAGAGGCCGCAAGCGATGAACTTCAACCCATCCTGGACAACGCCAGGATGGGCGGTCCCTTCTGCCTCGAGTACAACCAGCAATGCAACCTCTGCCCCATCCATAAGTGGTGCCGAGACCCCAACGGTCGCTACCAGAACATCATGCGTTCCCTTTACATGTTCGCCACCAGCGGCGATTATTACTTCAAACAGCAGGCCCTCAAGGAAATCGAGAAGTTCCTGGACGAGATGGAGGACCACAAGAGGGCCGTAAAACAACGACTCAACTGATGTCCCATAAGCACCGCCTCCTCTCCCTCGGAAAACTGATGGCCTATATCCTCAGACACAGGCCCGATGAGTTCGGGCTGGTGCCTGATGAGGAGGGCTTCATCAGCCTGAAGGAGCTCCAACAGGCCATAAATGAGGAAGAGGGGTGGGGCTTCGTGCGACGGTCCCACATCTTGGAGGTGGTCTGGACCGATGACCGCAAGCGCTTCGAGATAAAAGACGACAAGATCAGGGCCACCTACGGCCATTCCCTCAAGGAGCCCATAACCTATGAACCCGTGATGCCGCCCAAGGTCCTCTACCATGGTACCCGTCGCAAGAGCTACCCGGGGATACTGCAAAGGGGTCTCCTGCCCATGGGGAGGCAATACGTCCACCTCACCCCCTCCAGGGAGCTGGCCGAAAGGATGGGCAAGCGGAGGGACCCAAAGCCCCTCATCCTCGAGGTCATGGCCCAGAGGGCCTACGAGGCGGGGATAAGGTTCTTTCACCCGGCCCCCCTCATCTACCTGACCGATCGGGTCCCCCCTGAGTTCCTATCGGGGCCCCCCGTAGAAAAGGTGACAGGGCCCAAGGAGAGGCCCCCTGAGGCCCTCCGGGAGCCCGGCTCCCTCTTCCTCGACCTAAAGAAGGAGGAAGTGAGGAGGGGAAAGGCCTGGAAGAGGGAGGCCAGGCGTTTCCGCAAAAGGTATAGGAACCTTTGAGGAGGTGGGAAGATGGCTGAGGAGAGAGGGGAGGAGAGGCGCGGCTTCAAGGTGATAGACCGCAGGATCTTCGCCCAAAAAGAAGGAGAGAAGGGCCAAGGGGAGGAGAAGGCGGAAGAGGCAAAAAAAGAGGAGTCCCGGGAGGAGGTCCCCCTTCCCGAGGTCACCTTCTCGAGCTTCATCTATTCCCTGAGCACCACCTGCCTGGTCCATCTCGGTGAGATCCCCGAGCCGGTCAGCCAGAAGGTCCAGAAGAACCTCCCCCTGGCCAAACAGACCATAGACGTCCTGGACATCCTCCTGGAGAAGACGAGGGGAAACCTCACCGAGGAGGAGGAGAGGCTGTTGCGAAGCGTGATAACAGATCTAAGGATCCGCTACGTGAAGGCCGTCTCCTCCTGAGCCCTAACCATGTCTCGGTCCCCAATCGTAGGGCACAGAGGGGTCGTCGTAGGGGACCCGGTGCTCATCGGGCTCCTCATAGCGATAGAGCTCTGTGGGGAAGTTCACGATTAGGGCCACCTGTCCCCCTTCGGCTGTGAAGCCGTGGTAGACCAAGGGGGGGATCTTTAT
>QMLK01000210.1 GCA_003646705.1 Deltaproteobacteria bacterium
CCATCACCACCAACCAGCTCATGGGCGTCCTGGCCAGGATCATCCCGAAGCTCCGGGAGCGGAAGGAGCACTACGACATCGTCCTCACAGCCATAGAACACGGGAACAACCTGGGTTACGGCAACCTGAACTTCCTGCTCTGGGGCCCTGAGCACCTCATCCATGAGGCGGCACAGACCGTTGAGTCGCACATGCGCAGCCACGGCTTCATTCTGCAGAGGGACAACTTCATAACGGCCAACATGCTCCTGCAGAGCCTGCCGCTGTCCATCCACACGGACCCGTCGTACTTCGGTCCCAAGGCGCTCTGGAGGGGCAAGACGATGCTGGCCTCGAACTTCGCGGCCCTGGCCCCCGTCGTTTCCGACTGGAAGGGAACGAAGACCCCTGTCATCACGCTGTTCAGCCGCAGGGGGGAGCTCATGTCCCTGGATCTGTTCGACAACATCATGGGTGGGCAATCGGGAATAGTTGCCGGCCGCACGGGAAGCGGAAAGAGCTTCTTCATCAATGAGCTGATCCTCAACTACTACTCCCGGGAAGCCAAGATCTGGATGATCGACGTGGGCAGGAGCTACCTCAAGCTCTGCGACATGCTCGAGGGCGAGTACATCGAGTTCGATCCGAACTCCGACTTCTCCCTGAACCCCTTCAGCATGGTGAAGAACTTCAACGATGAGGCTGACTCCCTCAAGTCGGTCATAGCGCAGATGGCCTCCCCGTCGGAGGAGCTGAGCAACATCGAAATGTCCATCCTGAGCGAGGCCATCCAGGCCACCTGGGACAAGAACGGGAACGACGCCACGATGAGGGACCTCCGCGAGGAGCTCCTGCGGATGAACGACAAGAGAGCCAGTGACCTCGCGCAGATGCTCTATGACTACACGGACGGAATGTACGCGAGGCACTTCAACTCGCCCGCAAACGTGGACTTCACCAAGGACTTTGTTGTTCTTGAGCTGGAGGGCTTCAGCACGAGAAAGCGCCTGAGGAGCGTGGTCCTGCTCCTGCTCATGTACAACATCCAGAGCAGGATGTACGGGGAACGCGAGACCGTCAAGCTCCTCCTGATAGACGAGGCGTGGGACCTGTTCGGCGAGCAGATGGCCAACACTCCGAGGTTCATCGAGGAGAGCTACCGACGGGTCAGGAAGTACAAGGGCTCAATCATAACGATCACCCAGTCCCTCGCCGACTATGACAGCATCGGCGCGGTTGGAAAGGCCCTCCTGCAGAACGCGGATTTCTACTTCCTCCTGGCCCAGAACCGCAGCGGCGTCAAGGCAGCGAGGGAACACCTGGACGAGGCCCACGCGCAGATCGTTGAGGGCCTGAGGACCATCCACGGTGGCTTCAGCGAGATCTTCATCCGCTGCCCCATAGGCGTCGGGGTGGCGAGGCTTGTCGTCGACAGGTTCTTCCAGCTCCTGTACACGAGCCGTGCGGAGGAGTTCTCGGCCATCGAGAAGCTCAAGCAGCAGGGGCTCACCACGGAGCAGGCCATTGAGTACATCATCGAAAACCTCGACAGGAAGCGGGAATCCGTCTTGCCACTCGGTTCGGGGGAGTAGCCATGCACAGGGCTCTGGCGGCAGCCGCACTCGTCCTCATCACAGCCACGGTTTCAATGGCCGTCCACCTGGCAATGGACCGCATCAGGCCGCCCGCGTCTCCCAAGATCCTGGTGGTGGACGTGCAGAGGGTCAGGGACCACATCGTGGACCGTGTGACGTGGCGCGTGCGGGGGATGCCACCGGAGTCGGCGTCCCGTGAGAGCGAGAGGTTGACTCGCCTCTACCTCGACCGCCTGGACGAGGTACTGAGGAGCCCCCGATACCAGGGCCAGCTCATCCTGGTCGCCGGGGCCGTCGTCTCCGGGAACGTGCGCGACATCACCGATGAGGTCATTGGGCTGGTTGATAGCGATTGAAGTGATCCTGCTCGCTGTGGGCGGTGTCTGTCTGGGTCAGGAGCGTCCTGACAACGCGGACGAGCAGAACACCTTCTACATGACTTACTGGTACACGGAACCAGAGGGCTGGCACTGGTACAAAGATGAGTTCCTTTTAGAGGAGCCGGAGGAGGAAGTCCCCGAAGAGGAAAAGGGCCAGGACCTTCAGGTATGGGTTGTGCCTGAGTACGGAAAACCGCCAGAGGAGCTCACTCCTGAGCAGTTCGCCGCCGTCGTCTCACGCTTGCCGGTCAAGGAGCTGAAGAGGCTAACAGCAGTGCTGCTTGACAGAAGCCTGGAACCCGACGCCACGTTCGAGGACGTGAAGAAGTACATGATACTGCACAGGGAGGTGATGACCAGGGCCAATCTGTTCGCGATGGCGTGGCGGGACATCCTGATGGTGGACCCGTACTTCGACTGGCCAAGGACGATGCTTCCAATGACGGCCCTCGGACAGGACGTGTGGGCGGTGGTCAAGCAACAGCAGGACCTCCAGATGATCAGCACAGCCGCTCTGCGGTGTCAGCTGGTTTTCTTCTACAAAAAGGGGGATCCCTTCAGCAAGGCACAGGCCCAGATCATGGACCGCCTGGTTGAAAAGCACGGCTTCAAGGTCATCAGGGTCGAGCGCTCCGAGGCAGAATCCAAGGGGAAGCCAGCGCCCAGCTATCCCTCCGTGTACCTGGTCCTCCCCAAGGAGGGATCCGGACTGCGCATTGCCTCCGGAATCGTGCCAGTTTCGGAAATGGAGAGGCGCATAATCCGTGGTTACGAGCTCCTGATGAGGGCAGAAGCTCTGGGAGCCCGGAAAGGGGGAAGTGAACGTGTTGAGGTGGCCACTCCGTAGCAGAGGGTTCTTGGCCGTCACCGCAGTCCTCCTCTCGCTGTGCCTGGCTGTGGACCCCCACCTTTTGAACGCCGCCCTGCTGGCTTGGAGCGGGACGCAGGCGGCGGAGGAGTCCAACGCGGGACTGCTGGATCAGATAGGCGACACCTTCACGTTCCTGTCCACCTTCCACCAGGCCCTGCAGGGAGACGTGCCGTCCTACAGCCAG
>QMLK01000211.1 GCA_003646705.1 Deltaproteobacteria bacterium
ACGCCATGACCTACGAGGTCCTCAAGAGACGCTTGCAGAGGGGAAGGGAAGAGGGCGTGCTGCCGCAGCTCCTCTTGATAGACGGCGGGAAGGGACAGCTGCGGATCGCCTTGGAGGTGCTGAGGGAGTTGGGGATAGAGGACGTAGATTGCCTGAGCATAGCCAAACAGAGGCCACCCGCGGCGGAGGAGGACCGCCTCTTCCTGCCCAGGGCCAAAGACCCCTTGCCCCTGAAGGACAGGAGGCCCTCCACCCTGCTGCTCAAGAGGATAAGGGACGAGGCTCACCGCTTCGCCCTGTCCTATCACCGCAGACTGAGGGGCAAGGAGAGACTTGCCTCCGTCCTCGACCGCATCCCGGGGATCGGCGAGGCCAAAAAACTGGCCCTCCTGAGGCACTTCGGGGGGGTAAAGGGGCTGAGGGAGGCCTCAGAGGAGGAGCTCACGCGGGTCCCTGGGATCGGTCCGAGATTGGCAGCCCGCATAAGAAGACATCTCCAGGAGGTGGAACCATGAAGGTAAAGGTGGGGGAATCGATCCTTGAGCTCGTCCAAGGCGATATAACCCAACAGGATACCGAGGCCATCGTGAACGCCGCCAATCCAAGCCTCTTGGGGGGAGGTGGTGTGGACGGGGCGATCCACAGGGCCGCGGGGCCGGAGCTGCTCGAGGAGTGCAAGACCTTGGGGGGATGTGCCCCTGGGGATGCCAAGATCACGAAGGGCTACCGGCTGAAGGCCAAGTACGTGATCCACGCCGTGGGGCCCATCTACAAGAAGGAAGGGGCCAGGGCCCCAGAGGTGCTGGCCAGTGCCTACCGCAGGAGCCTAGAGCTGGCCTCTGAGCACGGGATAAGGACTGTGGCCTTCCCCTCCTTGAGCACCGGGGCCTACGGCTACCCCGTGAAGGAAGCGGCCCCCGTGGCCTTGAAGGCCGTGGCCGACTATCTGAAGGGGCATCCGGAGATAGAGTTGGTCCGCTTCGTCCTCTACGACTCGAAGACCTACCAAGCTTACGAGGAGGCCCTTCGGGGCTTAGGGTTTCCGGAGTTTTGTTGACTTTTACCCCTTTCGCCCCTATCCTTTGAAGGGATGGCCCTTCCTCGGGAGGCGGCCAAGCGAAAGGGCAAGGACGAGAGGGTCAAGCAGTTCCGCGGTGAGGTTTGTGCCGGACCGATCCCCTTTTGACCCTCCTAACCATCCCCCCTCTGAAACCATGAGAGGAAATCGCAAGAAGATAACCTTTTCCCTGTGGTACCTCCTGCTCATCTTATGGGGGTTGGTGATCCTTTATGGCTATCTGACCCCTCAAAGGCAGATCAAGCTCACCTACAGCGAATTCAAGGACCTCCTGCAGGAAGGCCGGATCGTGGAGGTCACCATCGGGGAGGAGGAGATCGAGGGGAAGGCCCTATTGGATAAAGAGGGCCAAAGGCAAGAGGGCCGATTCGTCACCGTGAGGGTGGACGACCCCGATCTGGTCAAGGAACTGAGGGCCAAAGGGGTAAAGTTCGCCGGCAAGCAGCGCTATACCTTCCTCAAGGGCCTGCTGTCCTGGGTGGTGCCGCTTCTGCTCCTCATCTTCTTCTGGGGCTTCCTGCTGCGGCGGATGGGCAGGGGACCGGAGTTCATGTCGGTGGGGCGCTCCAAGGCGAGGATCTACGCGGAGGACCAGATAGGGGTGACCTTCGAAGACGTAGCCGGCCTGGACGAGGCGAAGGAGGAGCTGCAGGAGATCGTCGAGTTCCTCAAGACCCCTCAGAAGTTCACCCGCCTGGGGGGGAAGCTCCCCAAGGGGGTCCTGTTGGTGGGCCCTCCAGGCTGCGGCAAGACGCTCCTGGCCAGGGCCGTGGCCGGAGAGGCCAAGGTGCCCTTCTTCAGCATCAGCGGTTCTGAGTTCGTCGAGATGTTCGTCGGTGTGGGGGCCGCCCGGGTGAGGGACCTCTTCGCCAGGGCCCAAGAGAGAGCCCCGTGCATCATCTTCATCGACGAGCTGGACGCCCTTGGGAAGGCCAGGGGGATCAACCCCATGGCGGGCCATGACGAAAGGGAGCAGACGCTGAACCAGCTGCTCGTGGAGATGGACGGCTTCGACCCCAAGAAGGGGGTCATCCTGATGGCGGCCACCAACCGCCCTGAGATCCTCGATCCGGCGCTGTTGAGGCCCGGGCGTTTCGACCGCCATGTGCTGGTGGACAGGCCTGACCTGCGGGGGAGGGAAGAGATCTTCAGGGTCCACGCAAGGGGGGTGAAGCTGGCCCCTGATGTGGATTTCAGGGCCCTGGCGGCCATGACCCCAGGGTTCGTGGGGGCGGATCTGGCCAACGTGGTCAACGAGGCGGCGCTGCTTGCAGCCAGGAGGGGAAAGGACGCAGTGGGGATGGCGGAGTTCCAGGAGGCCATCGAGCGAATAGTGGCGGGGCTCGAGAAGAAGAGCAGGGTGATGAACGAGAAGGAGAGGAGGATCGTGGCCTACCACGAGGTGGGCCACGCCTTGGTGGCATCGGCCTTGCCCGGGGCCGACCAGGTGCAGAAGATATCGATCATCCCCAGGGGGATCGCTGCCTTGGGCTACACCCTCCAGCGGCCTACCGAGGACCGTTACCTCATGACGAGGGCGGAGCTGATGGACAAGTTGACCTGTTTGCTGGGCGGTAGAGCGGCCGAGGAGTTGGTCTTCGGGGAGGTCTCCACCGGAGCCCAGGACGACCTGGTGAAGGCCACCAACATCGCCAGGAGCATGGTCTTGGAGTACGGCATGAGCGAGAAACTCGGAGTGGTGGCCTTCAGGGAGGAGAGGCCTCAGTTCCTGCAGGTTACGCCCTTGCCCACCCCGAAGGAGTACAGCGAAGAGACGGCCAGGGAGATAGACGCGGAGGTGAGGGAGATAGTCGAGGGGGCCAGGAGGAAGGCCAAGGATATCCTCCGGGCGCGCAGGCCCATCCTGGACAAGGTGGCAAAGGTGCTCCTGGAGAGAGAGGTGATAGAGGGGGAGGAACTGAAGAGACTC
>QMLK01000212.1 GCA_003646705.1 Deltaproteobacteria bacterium
GACCAAGGCCCACCTCTGGATCCTGGAGGAGGGCAGGAGGAGGGGCCTCAAGGAGCTGGCGGTGGTCCTGGACAAACGGCCCCTGGACAAGGAGGTGAGGGAGGCGGAGCTTGTAGATCGGCTCCTGATGCTCCTTAAGCTCTTCGGGGATCGGAGGGACGTCTCCTTGGGGGTGTCCAACCAGGGGCTCTTCCTCTCCAAACTGAGGGCCCTTCAGGGCGAGCTCCCTCGGGGGGCGAGGGTCGTCTTCCTCATGGGGTGGAACACCTTGGTGCGGCTCCTGGACCCCAAGTATTACGAAGACCGGGAGGCCGCCCTGAGGGAGCTCTTCTCCGGGGCGGAGGTGTTGGTGGGCTTGAGGGGGGAGGCCTCCTGGGGGGACCTCGAGGCCTTCCTCAGCAGGCCCGAGAACCTCCCCTTCCGAGACAGGATATCGGCCTTCGAACTCCCCCCTTCTCTTCGCTCCGTATCCTCCACCGAGGTGAGGAGGCAAATAGCGGAGGGCCGCGGGATTCCCTCTGTGGTGCCCGAGGAGGTGAAGGACTTCATCCAGAAGAGGGCTCTATACAGAGGATAAGGGTCCCTTGCCTCCTCAGTCCTCCAGGGAGAGGGGATCGCACACGTTCAACTCCAGGACCTTCACGGAGGCGAGGATCCTTTCGGCGTTCCTCCTGATCGCCTCGATCCCCTCGGCCAACGCCAGGAGCTCCTCTGCCTCCCTCCTCAGTCCCTTGACCTTGGCCTCTATGGCCCTGAGCCGTTCTTCCTCCATCTTCGTCACTTCTTTCGCAGGTCTTTGAAGCGCTTCGCCTTCACCTCGTACCTCGGCAGGGTACCGTAGGGGTGGACCTCTATCCTGTAACCGAGGTTGGTCTTCAGGCGCAGCTGCCTCTTCAGCCTCTCCACCAGTTCCTCCTTTTTGGCCTCAAGGCCCGGCCTCAGCTCGACCTTGAGCAGGATGTCGTCCAAATCCCCCCTCTTGCTCACGATCACCTCGAACTCATCGCTCAGCTCCGGGAAGGCCCTCACCACCTCCTCTATCGCCGTGGGGGCCAGGAGCACCCCTTTGACCTTGGTGATGTCATCGGCCCGACCGATCACCCCACCGTCGATCACGCGGAAGGTCCTGCCGCATTCACATCGGTGATCGGCCCATTTGATGATGTCCTTGGAGTCGAAGCGGATGCAGGGCTTTGCCAGGCGGTCAAAGGCGGTGATGACCATCTTTCCCGCCCTGCCGGGTTCCTCGATGATCTCGCCGGTCTCCAGGTCCTCTATCTCCACCAGGAAGAAGGCCTCGTTGACGTGTAAGCCGCCCGGCTGATGGGTGCACTCGTAACTCCAGGCCCCGATCTCGGTGGCCCCGGCGTGGTCGTAGACGGGACAGCCCCATGCCTCCTCCATCCTCCTTTTGGTCGTGGGGATGCTCGCCCCCGGCTCCCCCGCGCAGGTGATCCTCTTTATGCCCAGGTCCCTCGGGTCGATGCCCAGCTTCTCCTTGGCGGTGGCCGCCATCCCCAGGACATAGGTGGGGGTGGCCATGAAGGCCGTACATCTCAACTCCTTCATCTTGAGGACCCTTGCCTCCGTGTCCAGGACCCCCCCTGGGACCACCTCACAGCCTATCTTTTCAGCGGCGTAGTGGCCCGCCCAGAAGGCTACGAAGACGTTGTAGCCGAAGGGGATGAAGACCCTGTCGGTCGAGCGGTACCCCTGGGCATAGAGGATGTAGGCCCAGCACTCCGACCACCACTCCCAATCGGCCCAGGTGTCGGCCTGATAGACGGGGACGCCGGTGGTGCCACTGGTCTGCCGAAACTCGACCACCTCCTCCAAGGGCACGGCCAAGATGTCCCCATAGGGGAAGGGGCCCCTCTGTTGGGACTCCCGGAGCTTGTCCTTGTCGACCTTGGGCACCTTCCTTATGTCCTCGAAGGTCTTGATGTCCTCCGGTTCGAGGCCCGCCTCTCGGTAAAGGCGCCTGTAAAAGGGGGAACGGTCATAGGCCCAACGGAGGATCCTCTTGAACTTCTCCAGTTGCAGCCGGCGTAGCTTCTCCTCCGGCATGGTCTCAAGGATGGGGTTCCAATAAGGGTTTTCCCTCATCCGCCACCTCCTTATGGGCTCCTGTAGTCTATCCAAGGAGGGACCTCCTTGGGTCGCCATCGCCGCCCGTAGACCCAGTTGTCCAGGTACGGGAAGAGCCTTCGGGGTACGGGGGCCTTGGTCACCATCCAACGGGTCAGGCGGTGGATGGAGCGGTTGGGCCGGCTGTAGGGACAGACGGCCATGCAGATGTTGCAATCCGTCCCGACCTTGGTCCAATAGTTGAAGCAGCGCTCCTCGTCGAGCTTCCATTTCTGCACGCCGTTGAAGACCACCTTGGACCCCTTGGGGATGGCCCCTAAAGGGCAGGTCTCGGCGCACTTCAGGCAACGGCTGCAGAACTCCTGTACTCCCAGGTCCACGGGCTTGTCCGGCACGAGGGGCAAGGTGGTGGTCACGGCCGCCAGCCGCACCCGAGGGCCGAACTCCTTCGTGATGAGGTAGCCGTTGCGGCCCATCTCCCCGAGGCCAGCGTCCACGGCCAGCGGCACCAGCAGCAGGTCGTAGTGACGGAGGTGATGGGCGCGGGCCGGGTAACCGAGTTGGGCGATGAAGTGGGCGAGCAAGGTGGCGATGTAGGCCCCTTTGGCGTAGTTCACGCCGCTCTCCACCACCGAAGGGGTGTGGGGGGCTCCCCCGACGAGCTCAAGGTCCATCTCCACCGCTACGACGATGGCAAAGGTATGGGACAACTCGATCTCCTTGCCCCAGTCCTGCCAGTTGTCGTAGAAGATCTCCCCTCGATGGGAATAGAGCCAGCGCCTGTCGAGCTCGCATATCCCCACGAGGGCAGCACCCAGGTGCCTGGCGAAGCCCTTTACCCTCCTGGTGGCCTCCTCCGGCTGCAGGGCCAAGGGGGGGAGTTCCGGTTCCGGTTCGACCCTTTCTCCCTCCCC
>QMLK01000213.1 GCA_003646705.1 Deltaproteobacteria bacterium
GAAGGACCGTCCCTTCGTGGCCGTCAACTGTGCGGCGCTGCCCGAGGGGCTCCTGGAGACGGAGCTCTTCGGACACGAGCGAGGCTCCTTCACCGGGGCCGTGGCCCAGAAGAAGGGCAAGTTCGAGTTGGCCCATCGGGGGACCTTGCTGCTGGATGAGGTATCGGAGATGCCTCTGTCCCTTCAGGCCAAGATCCTTAGAGCCCTGCAGGAGGGGGAGATCGACAGGGTGGGGGGAATCAAACCGGTGGCGGTGGATGTGAGGGTGATCGCCACGAGCAACAGGGACCTGGTGGAGGAGGTCCGCAGGGGGCGCTTCCGGGAAGACCTCTTCTTCCGCTTGAACGTGATCCCCCTTCACATCCCTCCCCTGAGGGAGAGGAAGGAGGACATACCGCTTCTCGCCTCCTACTTCCTCGAGAGGTACGCCGACCTGAACGGAAAGGCGGTGAAGGACCTGGCCCCCGAAACCCTCGACCTACTCATGGATTACTCCTGGCCGGGCAACGTCAGGGAGCTGGAGAACGTGATCCACAGGGCCGTGCTCTTGGCCAAGGGGGAGGTCCTGGAGCCGAAGGACCTGGTCATAGAAGAGGGGCTCAGTCCCCGGGCACCCCATCCGGTGAGGCCAGGCACCAGCCTCAAGGAGATGGAACGGTGGCTGATCCTCGAGACCCTGAAGAAGGTCGGCGGCAACAGGACCAAGGCGGCACAGCTCCTGGGGGTGAGTGTGAGGACCATCAGGAACAAGCTGAAGGAGTACAGGATAAGTGGCAAGGATCTTGCTGCTTAGGAGGAGAAGATGGGCCTCTTCGACAGGGTGACCGTACTGTTGCAGAAGGGGGTCGGCCTCTGCTGGTTGAGGCACAACCTACTGGCCTCCAACCTGGCCAACGTAGAGACGCCCGGCTACCGTCCAAGGGATCTCGACTTCGCGAAGGAGATGGAACGGGCCATGGCCGAAGGGAACCTCCCCATGTCCAGGACCCATCCGGACCACTTACCCCCTCTGGAAGGGTCAAGTCCCCGCTTGATCCTGCGCGGCGGCTGGGGAAACCCGGATGGCAACAAGGTCGACCTGGAGGGGGAGATGGTGAGGCTCGCCGAGAACTACCTTCAGTACCTCTCCCTCTTGAGGATGCTGGAGGAGAAGCTCTCCATGATCAAATACAGCATAGCGGAAGGAGGTGGTCAGTGAGATGGACCTCTTCACCGTCATGGAAATAGGGGCCTCGGCCCTTTCAGCTCAGAGGACGCGCATCGAGGTGATCTCCTCCAACCTGGCCAACATCCACACCACCCGCACCCCCAAAGGGGGACCATACCGCAGGCGCGACGTCCTCTTCCGCTCTGAGCCCCTGCAGGGGGCCGGGCCCCTGGGGGAGTGGGTCATGGGCGTCCGGGTGGTACAGGTGGTGGAGGATGGAAGGCCTTTCCCAGTGGTCTACGATCCAGGCCATCCCGATGCCGACGAGCGGGGCTTCGTGCGGATGCCGAACGTGGACCTGGTAGAGGAGATGACCAACCTGATGCTCGCAGCCCGCAGCTACGAGGCGGCCCTGAAGGTGATAGCCACGGCCCGCGAGATGGCCTTGAGGACCTTGGAACTCGGGAGGTAAGCCATGAAGGTCCAGCTCGACCCCAAGATCTTCGAACCCACCTCACCCCTTCAGCCCCGCAGGGCCTCAGCGAAGGACTTCTCTGAGGTGTTGAAGGAGGCCATAAAGGAGGTGAACCGCCTGCAGCTTGAGGCCGACAAGGCCATGGAGGACCTGGCCTTGGGCAAGGGGGATCTGCACAACACCATCATCGCGGTGGAAAAGGCGGAGATATCCTTCCGCCTCATGATGCAGATCCGCAACAAGCTCATAAGGGCTTACGAAGAGGTCATGAGGATGCAGCTCTAATACGTGAGGTGGGCCATGGGACAGCTCCTCCATTTCCTGCGAGACCTCCCCTTCGCCAAGAAGCTGACCCTCGTCGCTGTGCTGTTGGCGACCGTAGGGGGGATAGCCTTCGCGGTACATCAAGCCCACAGGGCCGGCTTTCAGGTCCTTTATTCGCGCCTCAGCCCTGAGGATTCGGGAGCCATCATCGCCTACCTCAAGGAGCATAAGGTCCCCTACCAAGTGGACCCCCTTTCAGGGGCTGTAATGGTCCCCATGGACAAGGTCTATGAGCTGCGCCTGGAGCTGGCGTCCAAAGGCCTCCCCCAGGGAGGGGGTGTGGGCTTTGAGGTCTTCGATAAGAGCAAGTTCGGCATGAGCGACTTCATGCAGAGGGTCAACTATCAGAGGGCCCTCCAAGGGGAGCTGGCCCGCACCATCTGCAAGCTGGAGGCGGTTCAAGAATGTCGGGTCCACCTCGTGCTGCCCGAAGAGTCCCCCTTCGTGGAGGAGGTCAAGAAGGCCCGGGCCTCGGTGGTCCTGAAGCTTCGGCCCGGCTCGAGGCTCGGCCCCGAAGAGGTGAACTCCATCGTACACCTTGTGGCCAGCTCGGTAGAGGGCTTGGAACCGGAGGGGGTCACGGTAATTGACACGAGGGGGAGACTGCTCTCGGCCAAGAAGCACGACCCCGGGGTCAAATTGAGCGCCGAACAGGTGGAATTCCAGCGGCAGTGGGAGAAGTCCCTCGAGGACAAGATCGTCTCGCTCCTGGAGCCGGTGGTAGGGAAGGGCAAGGTGGTGGCGAAGGTCTCAAGCACCATGGAGTGGAGAAGGGTGGAGCAGACCCAAGAGGCCTACGACCCCCAGGGGGTGGTGAGGAGCAGGCAGATCCTGGAGGAGAAGACCCCTGAGAGGGTCCTGAATCAGGGGATCCCCGGGGTCGCCTCCAATCTACCCCAAGGGCCCGCGGTCCAGGCCCAAGCAGTGGGGGGGCAAGGCGTCCAGAAGCGGAGCGAGACGGTCAACTACGAGGTGGGCAGGATCGTCACCCACACCCTTGAGCCGGTGGGGCGCCTCAAACGACTTCAGGTGGCGGTATTGGTGGACGGGACCTAC
>QMLK01000214.1 GCA_003646705.1 Deltaproteobacteria bacterium
CAGACGGCAGACGGCCCTTCTGGTCTCCCAGAAGCGCTCGGGCCACGAGGAGCTCTCCGCTGAAGCCGCAGGCGGTTACGCCGTAAGCCACATCGTGGACGGCACCATGGTGACCTCGAAGAAGCTCATCTCCAGCACCTACGACGAGCGCCTCTACGGCCTCCCCATAGGGGAGGTGGTGAGGCTCTTCCGGATCGACGGCTGCAGGCTTTGCGGCCACGACACCAGCACCCACCTGATGGAGATAACCGATGGGGGGCTGGTCCGGATAGGGCCGAGCCTCAGCGAGTTGATGAAGAGGAGGTGAGGCAGATGGTGCTCTTGAGGCCTGAGGAATCCAAGGGGAGGGATCCAGATGAGATGGCCATGGGGGTCTTCCTCAAGGCCCTCGAGATCGTGGGAGGTCCCCGCAAGCTCATAGAGTACAGGAACCTCACCTGGCTGCCGAGCCTCTTGGAGGCCGCCTATGCGGTGGTCCTGAGGGAGGAGTTCATGAAGACCGAGGATGAGATCGCCCAATTCCTCGGCCTGACGCGCCAAACCGTCAGGAACATCCTGCGGGCCGACCCCGAGGCGGTGATGGAGAGGCTCTCCGGGGAGCTCCGACAGAGGGGTCCCAGGGCCCACATCGCCGGGGGGCTGGCCAAGAGGGCCTTCAGGGAGATAAGGGAGGCCCGGGGGCCTTGTCCCATGCCATAGGGGGTCCGGAACAAGCTTGAAAAGGGTCAAGCAGTGGTTAACTTCTCTTCAGAACGAGCTTCAAGGAGGTGAAGGGAATGGCTAAAAAGGCGATAGGCATCGACCTGGGTACCACCAACTCGGTCATCGCCGTGATGGAAGGCGACAAGGTCAACGTGATCCCCAACGCTGAGGGATCGCGGTTGACGCCCTCTGTGGTCGCCTTCACCAAGGACGGTCAACGCTTAGTAGGGCAGATCGCCAAGAGACAGGCGATCCTCAACCCCGAAAACACCATCTTCTCCATCAAACGCTTCATGGGCCGTCGTTACGACGAGGTCCAGGAGGAGATAAAGCGCGTACCCTACAAGGTGGTACCCGGTCCCAATAATGCGGTGCGGGTCGAGGTGATGGGCAAGCTCTACGCCCCCGAGGAGATCTCCGCCATGATCCTCAGGAAGTTGGTGGAGGACGCCTCTAAGTACCTCGGGGAGAAGATAACCGACGTGGTGATCACGGTGCCCGCTTACTTCAACGACGCCCAGCGTCAGGCCACCAAGGACGCCGGGACCATCGCTGGGCTCAACGTGTTGCGGATCATCAACGAGCCCACAGCGGCCTCCTTGGCCTACGGGCTGGACAAGAAGGTCAATGAGACCATCTTGGTCTTCGACTTCGGAGGTGGGACCTTTGACGTCTCTATCCTCGAGGTGGGGGAGGGGGTCTTCGAGGTGAGGTCCACCAGCGGTGACACCCACCTTGGGGGCGATGACCTGGACAAGAGGATAGTGGACTGGATGGCCGATGAGTTCATGAAGGAGCACGGCATCGACCTGAGGAAGGACCCCCAGGCGCTACAGCGCCTCTACGAGGCCGCTGAGAAGGCCAAGTGCGAGCTGTCCACCCTCTTGGAGACCCAGATCAACCTGCCCTTCATCACGGCCGATGCCTCCGGGCCCAAACACCTCAACATGACCCTCACCCGTGCCAAGTTCGAGAGCCTGGTGAAGGACCTGATCGACAGGCTCGAGGGCCCGGTCTTTCAGGCCCTGGAAGACGCCAAGCTCACCCCCAAGGACATCAACGAGGTGGTCTTAGTGGGCGGCTCCACCAGGAGCCCAGCCGTGCAGGAACTGGTCAAGAGGATCATCGGCAAGGACCCCTGCCAGGGGGTCAACCCCGATGAGGTGGTGGCCGTGGGGGCGGCCATCCAGGCCGCGGTCTTGAGCGGACAGTACAAGGACATCCTGCTGCTCGACGTGGTGCCGCTCAGCTTGGGCGTTGAGACCCTGGGCGGGGTGATGACCAAGATCATCGAGCGCAACACCACCATCCCGGTGCGTAGGACTGAGGTCTTCACCACTGCCGAGGACAACCAGACCGCGGTGGACATCCACGTGCTGCAGGGCGAGCGGCCCATGGCCCGAGACAACAGGACCTTGGGGCGCTTCCGCCTGGAGGGCATACCGCCTGCCCCCAGGGGTGTACCCCAGATCGAGGTGACCTTTGACATCGACGCCAATGGGATCCTGCACGTCACCGCCAAGGACAAGGCCACGGGCAAGGAGCAGAAGGTGACCATCACCGGTTCCACCAGCCTCGCCAAGGAGGAGATCGAGCGGATGGTGAAGGAGGCCGAGGCCCATGCCGAGGAGGACCGCAAGCGCCGCGAACTGGTGGAGCTGAAGAACCGGGCCGACACCCTGGCCTATCAGGTGGAGCGTCAGATCAAGGAGTTGGGGAACAAGGTCCCGGTCCAGGACAAGGCCCGCTGCGAGCAACTGATCGAGGAGATCCGCAAGCTCTGCAAGGAGGAGTCCCCCGACGCCCAGAGGCTCCGCAGCCTGATGAACGATCTGCAACAGGCCGCCTATTCCATCTCGACCGCCGCCTACCAGCAGGCCACGGGTACCTACGGCGGTCAGACCTCAGGGGGCCAGCAGGCCTCATCCGGCGGCGGTTCTGGCTCAGGCGGCGATGAGGTGATAGACGCCGAATACGAGGAGAAGTAAGCCGAAGGGGCGGCCCTTGGGCCGCCCCAAATGATCTTGGGAGGAAGGAACCATGACGGTTGACAAATATACCCAGAGGGTCCAAGAGGCCCTCCACAACTGCCAGACCATAGCCGCCAGGTACCACCACCAGACGGTGGAGCCCGAGCATCTGCTGGAGGCGCTCCTTGAGCAGCCGGAGGGCCTCGCCCCGCGGTTGCTCGAGAGCCTGGGGGTGGACCTGCGGATCCTGAAACAGAGGCTTGAGGCCTATCTCAAGTCCCTGCCTAGCGTCAAGGGGGCCGCAGGAGGGCAGCTCTACG